>DIZU01000176.1:8064-17534 GCA_002429455.1 Methylotenera sp. UBA6020
GAAATCAGCGTCGGTGTACTGACGGCTTTTCTGGCGTATATCAGCCGCTTTTACACGCGACTCGACTCCATGAGCCGTATCGTTTCGGTCACCCAAAAGGCCGCCTCCGGCGCTAAACGCATCTTCGATATTCTTGATCATGTTTCCAGCGTGCCCGAGCCGACCAACCCGGTTCACCTGGATAAAGTAACCGGCCAGATTGAAATTCGCGCAGCCGGATTCCGCTACGGCAACCGGGCCGTTATCAAGGACCTGAATCTGACCATAGCGCCGGGCGAAATGATCGGATTAGTGGGTCACAGTGGCTCCGGCAAGAGCACGCTGGTCAACCTGATGTGCCGTTTCTACGACGTATCAGCCGGGTCAATCAGCTTGGATGGCGTCAACATCCGCTCCCTGCCCATCTCCGAATATCGACGCAACATCGGGCTGGTACTACAGGAACCGTTCCTCTTTTTTGGCAGCATTGCCGAGAATATCGCCTACGGCAAGCCAGAAGCCAGCCGCGCAGAAATCATTGCCGCCGCGCGTGCCGCACATGCGCATGAATTCATCTTGCGCCTGCCGCACGGCTACGACTCACTGGTCGGTGAACGCGGTCACGGCCTGTCGGGCGGCGAACGCCAACGCATCTCTATCGCCCGCGCACTGCTTATAGACCCGCGCATCTTGATTCTGGATGAGGCAACAGCATCGGTGGATACCGAGACTGAAAAAGAAATTCAGAAAGCCCTGGACAACCTGGTACATGGCCGCACCACCATCGCCATTGCCCACCGATTATCCACGCTACACAAGGCAAATCGCCTCGTGGTGCTGGATCAGGGCCAGATAGTCGAGGTGGGCAACCACGACGAACTGATGGCGCGCGAGGGCGCCTATTACCGGCTCTACCAGGCACAAGCGCGCAACGTGGACACCGATCTGGACGACTTGGTCAATGACGAAAAAATCATCAGCAAAGTAACCGCCGCATAAACTATGAAGAAACTAATCGCCGACTTCAAGCTAATCCGGAATCCCGCAGGGCGCCTGCAATTCACTGCTAGCGATGGCATGGTTCACGATGGCGTTTTCCCGGTGCGTGCCTTTCCAATTGCTGCGCCAGAAGACGGCCTTTCGCTGCTCGGTGATGACGGTCACGAACTGGCATGGATCACTTGCCTGGCAGACTTGCCGGACACTATCCGCAGCCTGATCGAGGAGGAACTGGTACAACGCGAATTCATGCCAGTCATCCAGCGTATTCATAATGTCTCCAGCTTCGCCACACCTAGTACTTGGCAGGTGGCAACGGATCGTGGTGATGCTGAACTTATACTCAAAGCCGAGGATCACATCCGCCGGCTTACACACACCAGCCTGTTGATCGTTGACAGTCATGGTGTCAACTTCCTGATTCGCGACCTAGACCAACTGGACAGCCACAGCCGCAAACTGCTGGATAGGTTTCTGTAAATCATTACTACGTAAAGTGGCATAGTGCCAGCCTTCACTTGTTGGGCGACAACGAGTCGTTTGAAAATGTAACTCGAAAACTGGCAATTTATGCCCAGTCATCGCCACCTGAATTGTCATCCCAAGACGAATTATCGGCAATTCCGAAATCTGAACCACCCATATCATCTTGGCTTAGCGAATTATTATTTGCCTGGGCTTCATTGATGAAACCATTGCTACGGTCGCCATCAATGAAATGATGCATTAAAGCCTCCCCGGCAACCATACCGGCACCAACCGCGACCCCGGTTGCCAAGCCACCCATAATGCCCGAGCCTATGCCACCACCAGCTTGCCCCGTCATAGGTGCTGACGTATTTCCATATTGCTGAGGATTAACATTGGTGCCGCCAGGATAATTATTCACTGGCATGAGAGGCGCATTGCGACGCGTCATCAATTTAACAGCAAAGTAAATGAAGGCAATTAAACCAATCATTAAGAAAATCAATCCCCAAGGTGTGCCATTGCTGGCGGGAGACTGATAGCTTTGATTACTCCTTGAGTGCGTTGTGGAATGGGAAGAAGCAATCTTTGCTTTAAGCTTTTGCAGTGCTTGCGGTTTGGCAAAAGGCAATCCCGGTTGTAAGCGCTCTGCAGTATTTAATTCATTTTCAGCGCCAGTAAGCTGGCCTTGTTTTGCCATAAGCTCGGCCTCGACATAATGGGCTTTGGCACTGTTAGGATGGTCGCGAAGCACCTTATCCATCATGGCTTGCGCTTCATTAAACTTACCCGCTTCGGCAGCAAGATAGACCTGATGCATAGAAGCATCGTCTGCGGCAAATACGGGCGCCATAAACGCAATGGCTAAAACTAGCGGTGTAAAACGTATGCAAGACTTTACTGACATTGAGTGGATCCTTATTGATTCATATCTTTATGCTACTGAAACATAAAGAATATTTAATGACATTGACTCACTTAATTTATTCTAGCTAACTGTGTGGCAGGCACTGTTACCATACTACCCGCCGCACACAATCCCAGATTGTTATTTGCTGGATAGACAGGACTTCATGAAAGCTTTACGCTCATCACCCTTGAGGATTTTTGCTTTCGGATCCGCATTACAGGTTTCCATTTTATTTTGCTGTGATTGCATGGCAACAACTGGCTTAGATGACAGACAGTCCTTCATAAAGGCTTTACGCTTATCACCTTTCATGGCCTTGGCAGTCGCATCCGCATTACAGGATTTCATTTTGTCATTTTGGGTGCCGGCATAGGCGCTAATTTCTAAGCTAGACTAATGTGCATGATGATGCAAATGTTCGTGATGGCTTTGTATGGCATGATTATGACCGCCACAGTCCTCAACTTCGATCTGAATCGTGGAATGACTAATTCTGAAGTCATGTTCCAACATATGTGCAACATCTTGCAGAATCTTCTGGCCGCCACTGACACTTTGATCTGCTACGAGAATATGGCAACTACAGGCAACCAGGCCTGACGAGATGGTCCATACGTGCAAATCATGCAGATTGAGCACGCCGGTTACATTGCGAATTTCCAGTTCTACTTTAGCTAAATCCATCCCTGCCGGTGTACCTTCCAAGAGCATTTGAACCGACTCGGTGAAAATACTCCATGAACTCCACAACACCAGCATTGCAAATATGATAGAAACAATCGGGTCTGCAATATACCAACTGGTAAAGACAATGATGACACCGGCAACTACCACGCCAAAAGAGGCTATCGCGTCACCCAGCATATGTAAATAGGCACTGCGAATATTCAAATCCGCTTTTGCCGCCGAAAACAGCCACCAGGCAATGCCTGAGTTCAAAACAATAGCCAACAGCGCTACCCATATCATGGGGCCACTTTGCACTTGCTCTGGCGATTGCAAACGCTGTATCGCTTCCCAAAAAATAACCACAGCCATGATGGCTAAACCCACAGCATTGACTAAAGCCGCCAGAATCCCCACACGATGATAGCCATATGTACGTTTGTTATCGGCCGGCTTGGTGGCTATCCATAAGGCAAACGCTGAGAGCGCTAACGCCAAGGCATCAGCAAAATTATGGCCTGCATCTGCCATGAGCGCCAAACTATTAGATTGGTAACCGACCAATGCCTCACCTAAACAAAAGGAAAAAGTGATAGCCGTGGCTAGCCACATTTTGTGACTAGAGATTCCTTCACCATGTGAATGCGTTCCTGACATTGCGTGTTTCTTTCATAAAAAAAAAAGTGCTGTATGTAGATGATCAGCGCATCCATAATACTGAATATAATGCCGATATTGGATCAGTCAATTTTGCTAGACTACATTGGCATACTGAATTTTAAATATGCAACGATGCTATGAAAAAAATAATAACACTTAAACAAACACATCATGAGCAAAAATAAACAGTTTTTTCCTCGACAAGTGCTAGAAGCCGGGGGCAACCGCTGGGATTGGGCTTTGCTGCCCATGGTACTGGCTTTGCTTGTGCTACTCGCTTACGGTGCGGAGCAAATGGGTCGCCCATTTCAACTGGGGGAAACCTTACCGTTATCATTAGATCCGCTCAATTTACCCTATTACCTGTTACGCACCACGCTAAGAATGTTCATCGCCTTAGCTGCTTCCATGGTGTTTAGCTGCGTCTTTGCGGCTTTGACGGTGAAATATAAAGTGGCTGAAAAAATTCTAGTGCCGCTTCTGGATATTCTACAGTCGATACCGATTCTCGGGTTTTTGTCGATTACGGTCACAATGTTTATTGCACTGTTCCCGGGCAGCTTACTTGGCGTGGAGTGTGCAGCAATCTTTGCTATTTTTACTTCACAGGCCTGGAACATGGCTTTCAGTGCATATCAAGGCTTTCGTACCGTTCCCGCCGAACTGGTGGAGGCTGCGGAAGTGTTCCAATTGTCCGGCTGGCAGCGTTTTTGGCGGCTGGAATTGCCTTTCGCCATGCCTGGCCTGTTATGGAACATGATGATGTCCATGTCAGGCGGCTGGTTCTTTGTCGTGGCGTCTGAGGCAATCTCAGTATCCAATCAAAATATCAAGTTACCTGGCATCGGCTCTTATATTGCGCTGGCCATTGAGCAGAGCAATCTGCATGCAATTGGCTGGGCGATTGGCGCCATGCTAATTGGCATTTTACTCTACGATCAGCTTTTCTTTAGGCCGCTAGTTGCTTGGGCAGATAAGTTTCGTTTTGAAGAATCCAGCAGTGCCACCGCACAAGACTCATGGTTGTTAACTTGGCTGCATAGAACCAGCTGGGTAGAGACGATCATAGAAAAGTTGGGCAGTTTACTGCAAATAACCTTTGTGCTGTTTCGGCGGACTTATGATGGTACGTCAATTCGTGCCAGGCCTAGCAAGCAATCCTCTGTAAGCGAACGTATCTGGGATGCGATCATCGCAGCAGGAGCTTTTTATGCGCTTTGGTTACTCGTGCACTTTATCCATACCGAGGTCGGTTGGGGCGAAGCCGGGCACGTTTTCATACTCGGCCTTTACACCTTAGCACGCGTCGTCATCTTAATCATTCTTGCTGCCTTGATCTGGATTCCGATTGGTGTCTGGGTGGGCATGAGGCCAAACCTATCCTCGAAAGCGCAGGCGATTGCCCAATTCATGGCAGCCTTTCCGGCCAACTTAATGTTTCCCGGCGCAGTAGTGCTAATTGTACATTTCGGGCTCAATCCCGATATTTGGCTATCGCCCCTGATGATACTCGGCACGCAATGGTATTTACTATTCAATGTCATCGCCGGTGCGACGACCATCCCGACCGAGTTACGCTATGCCGCACAGAACTTAGGATTAAGCGGTTGGCTTAAATGGCGGCGCTACCTGTTGCCGGCAATCTTTCCAAGCTTTGTCACTGGCGCCATTACCGCGACTGGCGGTTCATGGAACGCCAGCATTGTCGCCGAATACGTGACTTGGGGCCACACGACGTTGCATGCGCATGGTATCGGCAGTTATATCGCCGAAATGACAGCCATCGGCGATTTCCCGCGGATTGCCTTGGGCATCGGTATCATGTGCATGTTTGTCATGGGATTCAATCATTTTATCTGGCGCCGGTTGTATCGCATGGCCGAAAACCGCCTACATTTTTAAGAAAGCCGCTCATGAGTACACCCATTGTCGAACTCAAATCTGTAGATAAATCTTTCCATTCTGCAGATGGCTCCGCGCGCTTGGTGCTGCAAGACGTTGACTTTACGCTGCACGAAGGTGAAATCGTGGCATTGCTCGGCCAGTCTGGCTCGGGTAAATCCACCATGCTGCGTATTATGGCTGGCCTGATTCCCGCAGATAAAGGTCAGGTGTTATATCAAGGATTACCCATCTACGGCGCTGCACGCGGTATCAGTATGGTATTTCAGTCATTTGCCCTGTTTCCGTGGCTCACGGTTCAGAAAAATGTCGAGCTGGGTCTAGAGGCACAAGGAGTGCCCATTAAGGCAAGAGAAAAACGTGCGCAGGCAGCGATTGAAATGATCGGGCTGTCTGGTTTTGAAGGTGCATTACCGCGCGAATTGTCCGGTGGCATGCGACAACGGGTTGGCATCGCACGCGCACTGGTACTGGAGCCCGAAGTATTGCTTATGGACGAAGCATTTTCGGCGCTGGATGTGCTGACAGGCGAACGCTTGCGTGAGGACATACTAGCGCTATGGAATGATAAAGCAATTCCAACAAAGTCGATTCTCATCGTGTCGCACAATATCGAGGAAGCGGTGATGATGGCCGACCGCGTACTTATTTTCGCCAGCAACCCGGGACGTGTGCGGGCTGAGCTGCCAATCACCCTTAATCATCCTCGAGAGGTTGAAAGCCAGGAAGTACGCACGCTGATCGATAACGTTTACGGGCTTATGACGGCAGGTTCTGCACGGCCTGGCCGCCTGGCTGGAGTCGAAATCAAGCTGCAATTAGGCGACCGGCTACCAGAAGCGGATATTACCCGCATGGAAGGCATACTGGAACTACTTACAGAAGAGCCCTTTCACGGCCGCGCAGACTTGCCCAAACTAGCGGAAGATACGGAACTCACAGATCAGGAGCTGCTAGAGGTTTCACGCGCCCTAACGCTGCTGGGTTTTGTACAACTGGCGCAAGGTGATGTTGTGATTACTAAACTAGGCAGCACCTACGTAGCTTCAACTAAAGCTGAACGGCAAAGAATTTTTAGCAAACAATTACTGGAAAATGTCCCATTGATAGCCTACATTCGCCACGGCTTGGAACAAGATCCATCAGGCGACCTTCCCGAAGATCTCTTTCTCAAGCTGTTGCGCTTCACACTTAATCAGGCTGAAGCCGAACGGGCGCTCAGTATCGCCATTGAGTGGGGCCGCTACGGGGATGTATTTGAATACAACTTCAATACTGGTGTGATTCACTTACCAAAGGATGAAAGAAATCTTGATGAGACCATAGGCTAATTCAAGCTGCTTTCACAGGCATACGCAGTAATAGTGCAAGAAAATATACATGATGAAATTTCATGCTGTCAATAAAAAGCCCATGTAAAACAGGGGCTTATATTTAAAACTTTACATTATGGTCGCAGGTGCATTTTAGAACGGAATATCATCTTCAAAATCATCAAACCCTGAGCCACTATTGGCCGGTTTTGGGCTTGATTCTACAGGTGCAGTTTGTCTTGCAGGAGCACTTGATTGTTTAGCTGGTACCTGGTTGTAACTGTCATCACCACCGCCACTACTTTGATCCATGCCGCCATCGTAACTAGTACCGCCTTCGCGGCCACCTAACATTTGCATTTGGTCTGCAATAATTTCTGTCGTGTAGCGATCCTGGCCTTCTTTGGTTTGCCATTTACGTGTTTGCAAGCGGCCTTCTACATAGACTGGGCGGCCTTTTTTAAGATACTCACCGGCAATTTCTGCAAGTTTGCGATACATTACAATATTATGCCATTCTGTTTTTTCTTGTTTAGCGCCGGCTTTGTCTTTCCAGCTATCCGTAGTGGCAATACTGAAATTACACACTGCTTCGCCATTAGGCATATAGCGGACTTCTGGGTCACGCCCTAGATTGCCTACCAATATCACTTTATTGACTGATGCCATTTTTATCCTCTCAACAATTTAAGCACTTGGGATTCATCCCAATTTTGCAATTTATCTATTTTCAATATCACGGTGCACTCTTGCGGCAATACCGCCACTTCAATCACACCACTGAGCTTTGCAAGCTCATTTTTAAGAGCACTTACACTCTCGGCAGTCATTTCAATCGCCATATCGTCCATGGTATACATTTTGGTTTTAACCGCAGGCGGCGCTTGCATTGAATATGCGAATATTAGCCATAAAAACATCATAATGCTACAGAATATAAACACGCTAGCAAAGCCTAAAGTATGCGACAAATAACCACCAAATACACCACCCACAAAAATGCCTAGCGACTGCGCAGTATTATAAACACCCATCGCCGTACCTTTGGCAGCGGCGGGGGCAATTTTGCTAATGATTGAAGGCAATGAAGCTTCGAGCACATTAAACGCAATAAAGTACATGGTCAGCGAAGCAACAATACCCCAGAAATGTTGAATAGACGCAGCAAACATTAGCTGCGCAACAAACATCAGGGCGATGGCGCTGACAAATACCAATTTTATTTTGGCTTGTTTTTCGGCATATATAA
Organism: Methylotenera sp. UBA6020; assembly: GCA_002429455.1. Lineage (GTDB taxonomy): Bacteria > Pseudomonadota > Gammaproteobacteria > Burkholderiales > Methylophilaceae > Methylotenera. Next base: position 16,211 of record DIZU01000176.1, read on the forward strand.
TCGCCGGCACCATCAATACAAAGGAAGCAATCAATACCGGCAAATAAATCTGCCAATGCTGGTTTTCATGCATGCCGCTTGATTTGATAATGGCAAAAGGTACGACAACAAACATTGCCATTTGTGCAGCATGCAAGGCAAAAATACCATAATTCAAACGTAATAATTGCGTATTTTTTAACACGTCTTTGAGCTTGGCTGGCGCGGCACTTGCATCAGAATGATAAAAACTATGCACTGGGTCTGGTATAACAAATTTCACCACCGCAATAGCGGCTAATGTCAGGAATGCGGTCATGGCGAATATGCCCGGCACGCCGATCCATTGGTTAAGTAGCGGCCCGCCAATTAGCGAGAGCGCGAATGCAATGCCGATAGTGCCGCCTATCGTTGCCATAGCTTTGGTGCGGTGTTCATCGCGGGTTAAGTCTGCCACCAAGGCGGTTACCACGGCAGAAACTGCACCAGCTCCTTGAATAGCGCGACCTAAGATAATGGTTTCAATGTTCATGGCCAAGGCGGCCACCATGCTGCCTATGGCAAAGATAGCAAGCCCAAGGTAGATCATCGGCTTGCGACCAAATTTGTCTGACGCCATACCAAACGGTAATTGGAACAGCGCTTGCGTGAGCCCATAAGCGCCTAGCGCTATGCCGATCATGAGACTGCTGGGTTTCTCTGGTAAGGTTGAAGCATAGATTGCAAAAATCGGTAAAATTAAAAACATACCCAGCATGCGCAAGCCGTAAATAGAGGCCAAACTCAGGGTGGCACGCATTTCTGTAGGGCTCATTTTATCTGACGACGACATATCTAATGACGACATTGTGTCAGACGCTACTTCGGTAAAAAGATCATTGGATTGGTTATTTGATGCTGACATGAAAAATGTTTGAGTTAAATTTGTAAAAGTAGGTATATTAGCAGGTTGCCCAAATTTTTCGTAAAAGCATTATGGAATTCATCAAAATACGCGGTGCGCGTACGCACAATCTAAAAAATATATCACTGGATATACCACGTAATCAACTAGTTGTGATTACCGGCTTATCTGGCTCAGGCAAGTCGTCTCTTGCCTTTGATACACTCTATGCGGAAGGCCAGCGGCGCTATGTAGAGTCCTTATCAGCCTATGCGCGACAATTTTTGGCGCGTATGGATAAGCCGGATGTCGATTTGATTGAAGGCTTATCGCCGGCGATCTCTATCGAGCAGAAATCCACCTCACACAACCCGCGCAGTACCGTAGGCACCGTAACTGAAATTCACGATTATTTGCGGCTTCTGTACGCCCGTGCTGGCGACCCTGAATGCCCGGAGCACG
>DIZU01000176.1:17711-22515 GCA_002429455.1 Methylotenera sp. UBA6020
CTCATGATACTGGCGCCCGTGGTCAGCAATCGTAAAGGTGAGCAGCTGGATTTGTTTGAAGAGCTGAAAGCACAAGGTTTTGTCCGGCTGCGTATAGATGGCAAGATCTACGAGGTGGATGCCTTGCCGCAACTGGCAAAAACCACCAAGCACAGCGTAGATGTAGTGATTGACCGCTTAAAAGTCAAGCAAGACATGAAGCAGCGGATTGCCGAATCATTTGAAACCGCATTGCGTTTGGCCGAAGGTAAAGCCATTGCCGTAGAAATGGACACCGACAAAGAACATCTGTTTTCCGCCAAGTTTTCCTGCCCCGAATGTGACTACTCACTTGCCGAACTTGAACCGCGCCTATTCTCCTTTAACAACCCAATGGGTGCTTGCCCAAGTTGTGATGGCTTAGGCAATATTAACTTTTTTGACCCGAAACGGGTGGTAGCTTTTCCGCATCTATCGCTGGCTGCAGGCGCGATTAAAGGCTGGGACAGACGCAATCAATTTTATTTTCAAATGCTGTCCAGTTTAGCCACACACTATAATTTTGACCTGGATACCGCGTTTGAAAAACTAGCAGAGCCTATCCAGCATATTTTGCTACAGGGCAGCGGTAAAGAAGAAATTGGCTTTAAGTATCTGAATGAGCGCGGGGCTTTCTTTCAAAAAACCCATACGTTTGAGGGTATTTTGAATAACCTTAAACGCCGTTATCACGAAACCGACTCCTCAACAGTGCGCGAAGAACTGGCAAAATATTTAAACTCGCAAAGCTGTCCGGAATGTGCAGGCACACGCTTACGCAAAGAGGCACGCCATGTAAAAGTAGGCAATAAAAACATTCATGAAGTATGCCAAGTACCATTAAAGTTAGCCCTTACTTTCTTTGATAATCTTGAGTTAACTGGCGCAAAACTTGCAATTGCCGACAAAATCGTAAAAGAGATTAGTAATCGCCTCAAGTTTTTAACCAATGTAGGTTTAGAGTATTTATCGCTTTCGCGTTCCGCAGAAACCCTATCTGGCGGCGAAGCGCAGCGTATCCGCTTGGCCAGCCAAATCGGTAGTGGCTTAACCGGCGTGATGTATGTGTTGGATGAACCCTCTATCGGCTTGCACCAGCGCGACAATGATCGTTTGCTAGAAACACTGAAGCGCCTACGCGATATTGGCAACAGTGTGATTGTGGTGGAGCATGACCAGGATGCCATCATGGCGGCTGATTATGTGGTCGATATTGGGCCTGGTGCGGGTGAGCATGGCGGCCAGATTGTCGCGGAAGGCACGCCTGAGGAAATCAAAGCCAACGTAAATTCACTTACGGGTGAATATTTAAGCGGCAAAAGACAGATTGTCTACAACAAGAAACGCACCCCGCCGGACCCGACGCGCTGGCTGAAAATGAGCAACGCCACCGGCAATAATCTGAAAGATGTCACCCTCAAACTGCCGGTTGGCTTACTCAGCTGCATCACCGGTGTTTCAGGTAGCGGAAAATCCACCCTGATTAACGACACCTTGTACCGTGTCGTGGCACAGCATTTGTATGGCAGCAGCACTGAGCCGGCAGCATTCGGCGAGATTGATGGTTTAGCGTTTTTTGACAAAGTGGTAGATGTAGACCAAAGTCCGATTGGCCGCACACCCCGTTCTAATCCTGCGACTTACACCGGGCTATTTACGCCGATTCGTGATTTATTTGCCGGTGTGCCTGAGAGCCGCGTGCGCGGCTACGGACCAGGACGGTATTCATTCAACGTAAAAGGCGGCCGCTGCGAAGCTTGCCAGGGCGATGGTGTGATTCGCGTTGAAATGCACTTCTTACCCGATGTGTATGTGCCGTGTGATGTCTGTAAAGGGCATCGTTACAATCGCGAAACTTTAGAAATTCAGTTCAAAGGTAAAAATATTCGCGAAGTATTAGAAATGACAGTAGAGCAGGCGCATGCCTTCTTTAGTGCGCAGCCGGTTATTTCGCGTAAGCTTAAGACGTTGCTAGATGTCGGTTTGGGTTACATTACCCTTGGGCAAAGTGCCACAACGCTATCTGGCGGTGAGGCACAGCGCGTTAAACTGGCGTTGGAACTCAGCAAACGTGACACTGGTCGCACGCTATATATTTTGGATGAACCAACTACCGGCCTGCATTTCGCCGATATACAATTATTGCTGGATGTCATTCATCGCTTACGCGATGCTGGCAACACCATCGTGATTATTGAACACAACCTGGACGTGATTAAGACTGCGGATTGGATTGTCGACATGGGGCCAGAAGGTGGCGATGGCGGTGGCATGGTGATCGCTGAAGGCACGCCTGAGCAAGTCGCACTGAATACTGAGAGCTATACTGCGAAATACTTAAAAGCGATGCTGTAAAACGCAAGAGACATGCAGATGAAAATTCCACAAAAATATACCGGTTTGCTTTTTGCCTTTGTAATGTCGTTACTTATGGCATTTCTCATGTCCGGCGTATTAACGGCGGTATTTGTTGGTGTAGATGGCCAATTCATTGCACATTGGATGAATGGTTTTATTCATGCCTGGCCGATTGCGTTTCCTGCAATTTTAGTCGTCGCACCATTAGTCAGGAAAATAGTAGCCTCACTCACAGAGTAAGACTCCTTTCACGCATTTTTATTTAGGCACCTTATTTAGGAACTTCGGCCATCTGCATTCTTGCTTGTATGGTTCCAATGCGCCGGTTTAAGTATCGCGTAGCACTATGTTTGTCATAAAAGCGTGGATTAGGAATCATTGCGGCCAATTTGGCCGCTTGGCCACTGCTTAAATTGGCTGCACTGGTTTTGTAATAGTGCCTTGCAGCGGCTTCTGCACCAAATACGCCATTACCCCACTCAATAATATTCAAATAAATTTCTAAGATACGTCGCTTAGTGAGCATGTTTTCTAGCATTACAGTAATCACCGCCTCTTCGCCTTTGCGCCAAGGGGTACGTTTGGTGGATAAAAACAGATTTTTTGCGAGCTGTTGACTAATGGTGGAGCCACCCGCCACAATTTTGCCTTTTTTTAGGTTTTTCTCGTAAGCTTTTTGAATGCCTTCCCAATCAAAGCCTTCATGATCCAAAAATTTTGCATCCTCAGAGGCAATCACGGCGCGCTTGAGATTATTCGAAATTTTCGTGTAATCCACCCACCGATGTTTAAGTTCCGCGTCGGGTATTTTCTCTTGAATAATATCCAGGCGATCTTCCATAAAGGCACTTGAGGATGGGTTAAATTTAATCCACCAACAAATATGCAAAAATATCCAAAGCTGATAGATAAAAAGCACCATAAAGAATAGTGCCAGCCCGCGTGCCATGTAGCCGCTGAAGGCAACAGGGGCAGCCCCCCGTCTATTGTTAAATATCCAGCTAATCATGATTTCAAATCAATACTGGTGTTCACTGCGATAAATTTCTAATTTGTTGCATAACATCTTGCGTTTCTGGCCGCACACCACGCCAGACATAAAATGCCTCCGCAGCTTGCTCTACCAGCATGCCTAAACCATCGGCGACATTTGCCCCGTGGCTTCGTGCAAATGCCATGAACGGCGTTTCACGGCCATACATCATGTCGTATGCCAGCGCTTGAGGTGAAAAAATAGTCGCGGGTAATGGCAGTGACGAATCAGTCAGACCCGTTGAAGTTGCATTGATGACAACATCAAACGCTTGCCCGCGCAAATCATCAAACGCATACGCGTTCACTGAAATATAACGATACTCGCCTTGCTCCTCGACCTTCTTGACCATGCTGATAGCTTTATCCAACGTGCGGTTTGTAATCACCAAGAGCGCTGGCGAACAAGCCAATAGAGGATGCAACACGCCCTCAGCCGCACCACCAGCGCCTATCAGCAAAATACGTTTGCCTGCTAATGGTATACATAAGTTTTGCTCAATATCGCGCACGATACCTGTGCCATCAGTGTTATCACCGATGACACCTTCATCATTAAAAATCAAGGTATTCACCGCACCAGCATCATGCGCACGCTCTGTCAGCTGATTCGCCAATTGAAAGGCTTCCAGCTTAAACGGCACTGTCACATTCACGCCCTTAAAACCTTGTATACGCAAGGCTTGCACGGTCTCTACAAAACCATCTAAAGGGGCCAGCACACGCTCATATACCAAATCCTGCCGGGTGTTCTTTGCAAAGGCTTGGTGAATCATGGGCGATTTGCTATGTGCAATGGGATTACCCACGACCGCGTAACGGTCCAGATCCATATTGTCGTTCTGATTATTCATCGCTTAATTATTCACAACTTGATTTTCATGACTTGCTTCAGGGCACTTATTTATTAACACTGACTAAACACTTATTTTTTGGCATGCGTCCAAGGCAAACCAGCATGCATCCAGCCATTGATTGTAGTACGTTGCTGCTCGGCATTCGCCGCACCTTCAAAACCTTCTAGCATATTATAGGCTTGCGTAAAGCCAAGCGTGGCGGCAACTACCGCAGCGTTATGTGATCGCCCGCCCGTGCGGCACATAAAAATCAATACTTGGTCTTTATCAGAGTTATTTTTATCTAGATGCTCAACCAGTTGTTTAGTGAAGTCTTGGTTAGGCACCATACCCGGATAGAACGCCCACTCAATATTCAACGCCGTTGGAATTCGGCCCACAAGTTCTAACTCGGCTTGTGTACGCACATCTATAAGCAACGCCTGTGGATTAGCTTGCAAAACATCAAATGCCTCACGTGGGGTCATTGCGCCTGCGTATGGCAAACTATTTTCTGCACTGCGCTTTTGCGCTAACTGCAAAATGTCATGTTGATTGCC
>DIZU01000176.1:22550-28794 GCA_002429455.1 Methylotenera sp. UBA6020
GTATAGCCTTAAAAACCAACAAAATATCCATGCACACAACATGCGCAAAATAACGCACTTAATAAGTGCGTAAATTATCACAATAGCACCTATTTGGTGCTTGATATTAAGTTGAATTATTGCGCTGCATTAAAAAAGCGGTGTTTTGACCTTTTCAGAATGGCACATTTCCTGCTAATCTATCGTGTTGAATTTTTTCAAGTTTTTTAACTTAAAGTTTTATCCTACAACCCACACCATAAATTAGGAGATTCTGATGTCAGTGGCTAATGTAATGAAAATGGTAAAGGAAAACGACATTAAATTTGTTGATTTTCGTTTTACTGATACGCGCGGTAAAGAACAACACGTAACTGTGCCTGTTTCTGCATTTAATGAAGAAAAATTCACTGAAGGCCACGCGTTTGACGGTTCTTCCATTGCTGGCTGGAAAGGCATTCAAGCCTCTGATATGCAGTTAATGCCAGATCCTGCAACTGCTAATATCGACCCATTTATGGACGAGCCTACACTCATTTTAACCTGTGATGTAGTAGATCCAACCGATGGTAAAGGTTACGAACGTGACCCACGCAGCTTAGCAAAACGGGCTGAAGCCTACTTAAAATCAACTGGCTTAGGCGACACTGCCTACTTCGGTCCAGAGCCAGAATTCTTCATTTTTGACAGTGTGCAATGGACTTCAAATATGCAAGGATCTTCTGTCAAAATCAATTCAGAAGAAGCTGCATGGTCATCAGGCGACACTTTTGAAGGCGGCAACATTGGCCACCGTCCTGCGGTTAAAGGCGGTTACTTCCCTGTACCACCAGTCGATTCATTGCAAGATGTGCGTTCAGCCATGTGTATGACGCTTGAAGCGATGGGCGTGCCGGTTGAAGTGCATCACCATGAAGTTGCAACTGCGGGTCAATGTGAAATTGGTACTAGATTCAGTACCTTAGTTCAACGTGCTGACTGGACGCAAATTCTTAAATACGTAGTGTTGAACACAGCGCACGCGTATGGCAAAACAGCGACTTTCATGCCTAAACCTATCGTTGGCGATAATGGTTCTGGTATGCATGTACACCAATCTATCTGGAAAGATGGCAAAAACCTATTTGCCGGTAACGGCTATGCAGGTTTAAGCGATTTCGCGTTGTACTACATCGGCGGCATCATCAAACATGCTCGCGCTTTGAACGCGATTACTAACCCGGGAACTAACTCATACAAACGTTTAGTACCAGGCTTTGAAGCACCAGTAAAATTAGCTTATTCTGCTAAAAATCGCTCCGCCTCTATCCGTATTCCATTCGTACATGGTGAAAAAGCACGTCGTGTTGAAGCACGTTTCCCAGATCCAATCGCTAACCCATACTTGGCATTCAGCGCGTTGATGATGGCAGGTTTAGATGGCGTACAAAACAAAATTCACCCAGGTGAACCAGCCACTAAAGATTTGTATCATTTATCTCCAGAAGAAGACGCAACGATTCCAACCGTATGTTCTTCACTAGAGCAAGCGCTTGAATACTTGGATAAAGACCGCGAGTTCTTAACCCGTGGCGGCGTATTTACTGATGACTGGATTAACGCTTACATTGAACTAAAAATGGAAGAAGTGACCAAGATCCGTATGACACCACATCCAATTGAGTTTGGTATGTACTATTCATGCTAACTTAAAATTAATCAAAAGCTATCTTAATGGCATTGATTAATATAATGGTTTGATAAAAAGGGGCGGATTTTTCGCCCCTTTTTATTTTTTGTGGCCTAGGTCAACCTTTGTAAAAGGCCGTACGTTGCCTAACTAAGCCAACTCCACTAAACTGCTATGATGAAAAAAACTTTATTTTTATTGACTCTCGTTGTTGCCGTGTTTTCTGGCAATGCGTTTGCTGAAATTTATAAGCGCGTAGATGCAGATGGGCGCATTACTTACTCTAACGTTAAAACAAAAGGCGCAACGCGCTTAGAGCTGGATCCTGATATCAATACAACGCCAAACGATCGCCCTAAAGCCGGCACCAACAAGCGCACGGCTACGCCTGAAGCCTTTCCAAAAGTAGATAAACAAACGCAAAATAAACGTGATGATAAACGTAAGGACATTTTGCAAAGCGAGCTGGAGTCTGAAAAAGCGGCATTAGACCAAGCTAAAAAGGCTTATGCAGAAGGTGAATCTAAACCTGAGGTGTACCAGAAAAAAAATGCTAATGGCACTACATCAACCTTTCGTAACGTAGCAAAATTTGATGAAAAAATGAAGGACTTACAAGCGGATGTAGATATCCATCAGAAAAACATTGAGCTATTACAGAAAGAACTTGATTCGCTACGTTAACACTCAACTCAAGCCACAAAAAACATTAAATTTAAACCAAAAAAGACCGCAAAGGTCTTCCCCATTGAACTAAGCCAATAAACTGGCAAGTTAGAATGTGAAAGTTGGTCTATCTTTTGCTTTAATCATAGTATTATCATTGATCACTTTAGAATTCAATATTACTATGGTCCAACCAACGCCAGATCATTTTGCTGGGTTAGAACATCTAGCAACGGCTATCATTTTGCTCGATGATAACCACCGTGTGGTGTACATTAACCCAGGTGCCGAAGTCATTTTTGCATTCAGTGCTACGCAAATTACTGGCCTGCAAATTAGCGAAGTGTTTCCTGATTGTGAAATTTTGATGCTTGCCGTTAAAAATGCCACTGAACAACAAAGCCCGTTTCGTGAGCACGAGTTTGCCATTAGTACGCATCGCCAACACTCGTTTGCAGTCACCTGTACCGTAACACCGATAGATTCTCCCAATGCCAGTTTAATTCTTGAGTTTCAGCAGATGGATGCTCAGCTACGTATCGCGCGCGAAGAGCGCATGCTGATACAACAGCAAGCCAATGCTGAGCTATTGCGTAATCTTGCACATGAAATACGTAACCCGCTAGGGGGTCTGCGTGGTGCAGCGCAACTGCTAGAACACGAACTACCTTCACCCAGCTTGCGTGAATATACGCAAGTCATCATTAAAGAAGCGGATCGATTGCAGTCGCTGATGGATCGATTGCTCATTCCGCATCGCGTGCCTAAGTATCAGCCGACTAATATTCATGAAGTACTTGAGCGTGTCAGAAGTTTATTACTGGCAGAGTCGCCAAAAGCCGTGCTCATTAAACGAGATTACGATTTGAGCCTGCCTGAGTTGATAGGCGATCGTGAAAAACTGATACAGGCAGTACTGAATATTGCACGCAATGCTGTACAAGCCATGCAATCGCATAACACGCCATCTAGCCAGATCACCTTGCGCACACGTGCTGAACGTCAAGTCACCTTAGCCAGAAAGCGCTATCGTGTTGCCATTAAATTAGAAATTATTGATAACGGTCCAGGTATTCCTGCTGATATTCGTGACCGTATTTTTTATCCTCTAGTCTCTGGTAGCGAAGGCGGCTCAGGTTTAGGCTTAACATTAGCGCAAACATTTATTACCCAACATCACGGCATGATTGAATGCGAAAGCACACCTGGCAATACGTGCTTTACGATTTTATTACCCATTGAAACAACGGCAATTAAATCTGCCGTAATAAAACAGTAACACCCTTCGACAAGCTCAGGGAGCGGATTGGCGCTTCCTGGCGGTCGACGTTCCCTGAGCTTGTCGAAGGGATAACATAATTTTAGGATGAGAAAGCATAATGAAACCAATTTGGATTATTGACGACGACAAATCAATTCGCTGGGTGTTTGAAAAAGCCCTAGCACGCACTGATCTGGAATTTAAGACTTTTTCATCTGTTGCCGAGGCGCTTAATGCCCTCGAACGCGAACAGCCACAAGTGGTCGTCAGTGATATTCGTATGCCCAATGGCTCGGGCTTGGATTTTTTGAGTGAAATCAAACAAAAATATCCCGATATTCCAGTCATCATCATGACGGCTTATTCTGACCTTGAAAGCGCTGTTGCTGCTTTCCAAGGCGGTGCATTTGAATATCTTGCCAAACCTTTTGATGTTGACCAAGCCATTGACGTAATTAAACGTGCAGTAGATGAAAGCACAAGGCAAGCACCAGAAAGCGTAAGTGCGGAAGAAACACCCGAGATCATCGGCCAGGCGCCCTCCATGCAAGAGGTTTTCAGGGCCATAGGCCGTTTAAGTCGCTCACATGCAACCGTATTAATCAATGGAGAGTCTGGCAGCGGTAAAGAGCTCGTGGCTCGCGCCTTGCACCGCCATAGCCCACGTGGAGATAAACCGTTTATTGCCATCAATACTGCGGCGATTCCTAAAGACCTACTCGAATCTGAATTATTCGGCCATGAACGCGGCGCGTTTACAGGGGCGGCGGCCTCACGTCGCGGTCGTTTCGAACAAGCCGATACTGGTACGCTGTTTCTGGACGAGATTGGTGATATGCCATCTGACCTGCAAACACGACTGTTGCGCGTACTAAGTGACGGTCAATTTTACCGCGTAGGCGGGCACCAGCCGATTAAAGTGAATGTACGCATTATTGCAGCCACCCACCAAGATTTAGAGGAGCGCGTAAAAGTCGGGTTATTCCGTGAAGACTTATTTCACCGGTTAAATGTTATTCGGCTCAGGCTACCAGCGCTGCGTGAACGTCGTGAAGACATTCCATTGCTGATCAAGCACTTTCTACAGCAAAGTGCCTCAGAACTAGGCGTTGAAACCAAACAGCCATCCGTTGCGGCGCTCAAGTACTTAAGTGCCGTTAACTGGAGCGGCAATGTGCGCCAGCTTGAAAACGTATGCCATTGGTTAACCGTGATGGCACCCGGGCAAAATATTGATATTGCCGACCTGCCGCCAGAACTTAAAGACGACAACAGCAAATCTACCGCTGCACTTTCCTGGCAAGACGCACTCGCTAATGAAGTGACAGATGCACTGAACCGTGGCGAACAACAAGTACTGGAAACGCGTACGCAAATATTTGAGCGCATTCTGATTGTAAAAGCATTAGAGCATACACATGGCCGCCGCATTGAAGCTGCCAACCAGCTAGGCATGGGACGCAATACCCTTACACGTAAAATTCAGGAATTGGGGATAGAAGACCTGTAATATTTATTGCGTCTACAAACCGCAGGTTTTTGTAGGAGCGGCGTTCCCTGAGCTTGTCGAAGGGGATCGCGAAAGGCTGTCGGGTTTTATGTTTATGTATGTTCGTGGTCAAAGCCAGCATTTGGCTTTCACTCAGAACAAGGCGCTTTAGCGCCTATGTTCTGTGAGGACACCAAGCACTGGTATCCGTGGATATAAGCAATAAATACTTTATTCACACGCCTCAGACGCTCCTACAGAGAGCGAATTGTAGGAGTGGCTAGCCTAACAGAAACTTATCAAGCCGCTATTTTAGACTGCTCACTGTGAAAAGGTATCAAGCCCGCAGCCACGGCATCTAAAATAACCATTTGTACTATACTTCCATCGGCAGCATAGCTAACGTTCACATTCCAATCCTGAGAAGTCTCGCGTGAGATTTCTTTATCATTAAAGATTAACTCCAAAATATCGTCTTCAGGGTAATAAAGTGTTTTCATATTTGTTCCAGTTCAAAACTATATACAACACTTTAAGCGTACATTAGTTTTCCCGCGGCCTGTGGGATTGCTCTATTTTGGAGTAGAGCAGTTTCAACCCATTCATCAATGACGATTTGCACATTAGCAACAGCGTCTTGATAACTCTCACCGTCAGCCATACAGCCAGGTAGTTCTGGCACCTCAACAATAAAACGTTGGTCATCTGCACTCCAATATATGACCAATTCATAGCGGCTATGCATTTTCATTACCTCACTAACTTATATTTCAATATGAGATTTCTCACTTGTTTTACTTGATATGCTTTTGCTTTATTACCTAAGGGTTGAATATTAACAATTTCAATCATCAGAGGATGTGTGTGTATAAAATGATCGCCTTTAATGCGCAACTCAAAGTCTAATGATTTCAAAATGTAGCTTAAATCAGAAAACGATATATTGTTATCAGATGCACCACGTAAAATAACCGCTAGAACATTTTCAAACTTACCCATACTTTATCCTTACATCTGATTAAATCATTCTACATGATTTAATCAGATGTAAATACTCCACAAAGAGCAATGTTGTAAGAGGTGCGACTCGCACCGATTGCAATGTTGAAAGATGAAATAATATGGCATTTGATGTACCATTTATCGTGAGCCAGTATTTGGCTTCCCCACAGAATATATG
>DIZU01000135.1:0-2026 GCA_002429455.1 Methylotenera sp. UBA6020
TGCGTTGCCGCAATTTCAATCGCCTTGGTTGCCGCTGTGCGCACGTTGACCAGTTCATGCGAAAGGTTGCGTTTACGCGCACTTAAACCTATAGCATAAGCGCAGCCATTGAGTGCTTCCGCCAAGGTTTCGGTCACAACTGCATTTTCAAGTAAATCTGCCGCGCCGGTAGATAGGGCCGTCGCATGCGCATCTGGGAAGCTGTCTGGTTTCACTAAATATAGCTGATTTAGTCCCATGGTTTTCATGGCGCGCGCTGCCGAACCTATATTGCCGGGATGGCTGGTTTGGCAGAGCACCACACGAAAATTGAGCAGGGTCTGTAGTTTGATGGAGTCTAATTTTGAAGTCATACTTTTCAAGAATCTAAATTTTGAAGCCCTAAATTTTGAAGTCTAGGCAATAACCGTTAAAATGCTATTTTATCAGTTCTTTAACATGGTCTTAACTTTTAGATTTGCTCAAATGCAGATGTTTTGCATGGCAAGTCCTTTTTGCTCGGATTAAATCTACGGGTTAAATTTAAAGTTAAATAACTGGCTACTTACATCGATTCGAGAAAATATGCATCCTATGCTATCAAACGCAGTGAAAGCTGCACGCCGCGCTGGCAGTATTATTACACGTGCTTCAGAGGATATTGGTTCACTCAAAATTCAAACTAAAACCTACAACGACTTTGTGACCGAAGTTGATCGGGCCGCAGAACACGCCATTATTGATATGCTTAAAGAGTTATATCCACATCATGGTTTTTTAGGCGAAGAAAGTGGTGAGTCCAACATTAATGCGGATTTCATTTGGATTATTGACCCACTTGATGGCACGACCAACTTTTTACATGGCTTGCCGCAATATTGCATTTCAATCGCCCTGCAAGAGCGCGGTGTGCTGACACATGCAGTGGTGTATGACCCTAACCGCAACGATTTATTTACCGCCACCAAAGGTCGCGGTGCCTTTTTGAATGACAAGCGTATTCGCGTCGCGCAACGTACAAAATTGCAAGAGTCTTTGATTGGTACCGGGTTTCCGTTCCGTGACTTTACACATTTAGATACCTACTTAGACATGTTGAAAGACATGATCAAAAAAACTACCGGCATTCGCCGCCCAGGTTCAGCCGCGTTGGATTTAGCCTACGTCGCAGCTGGTTGGTATGACGGTTTTTGGGAAACTGGCCTATCCACCTGGGATATTGCCGCTGGTGGTTTGTTAGTGCAAGAAGCGGGCGGTATGGTGGGCGATTTTGAAGGCAATGAAGCTTGGCTCAAAACCGGGAACGTGGTTGCGGCAAATCCAAAAATATTTGCCCAAATGTTGCAAACATTAAGCCCGCACGTAACGGATGGTCTTAAAACACCGAAATAGCTTTACGATTATTGTTAGATTTGACGGTCGCCTGCTAACTTCGAGCAGGCGATTTAAGATAAAAAATTTACTTAGCACCACAAAAGAATATCAATTGCATCTTCCAAAAAAAGTGCGCCAATAACCCCACCTTAAATACTTCCAACGGACATGTTGGGATGACGCTTCGCAATTTTCTATAAAAACGGTTAGACTATTTTCAAATGTTGAGGTCTACTCAAACTATGAACAATGTGAATAACAAAGTGTGACCTTTGCACGAATGTTTTTTAACTTGAAAAGTATTGCAGACTCACATGCGAAGCGCAAAACTCACCCTCGTCATTCTGAACGAAGTGAAGAATCCAGTTGCATTGGTTGATAGTACTGGATTCTTCACTTCGTTCAGAATGACGGGCTTTTGATGCTTCTACATAAAATGAGGTCAAAATAGCTTTCGTGCAAAGGTAACAAAATATAAAAATGATAGAACATGTATTTGACCGATACGGGAAAGAACCGGATCGCGCCCCCCAGTTCATAGCTAATCTAGTTGCAAAAATAAGGCCACCAAAACCGAATCAAGTCGAGATGGCGGTCAAGGCAATTCAAGCGCTTTGTTATTTGCTCAATCACGATCCTGCAAAAGCACAACTGCTACGCGATGCGATATTGC
>DIZU01000135.1:2129-3289 GCA_002429455.1 Methylotenera sp. UBA6020
CGACGTATTTCGCACAAGTTTTTACCGGAAGCCATTGATGCTTCTTATTTAATTGATTTATTCGCACTGATCTTTACCAAGCCTAGCGATGAATTGTGGATTTTGGCGGTGCCCGATACGGTATGGGAGCAACTCATTATTGCCATGCGTTTTGATGAGGCCCCCGTAGAACTTACCGAACCTTGCCGTCAAAACTTATTGGCGGCTACGCAAGTGCTATCGTATCGAATTGCCGCATTAGGCCTTGAGCCAGAACTATTGCGCAATCATCCGGAACTTGAGCAGCATACTTCGCCATTTATTATGCAACATGCTGAATTGGCGGAGTTTTTAGCCTCGCCTGATAATAGTGAGGGCATGCTTGATACTGCCGGCGATGATGTGGTTTACGATCAAGTTGATAGCAATGAAGCAGATATCAAACATATATGGGTGATGCTTGATCAATGCAACGCCATTATTGCTAAGATACGCCGCAATAGTGCACAAACGGGTACCAGCATCCATCTCACTTTTTTGTTGCAGCGAATGTCACAACAAATTGCCCGCCTGGAAACGTTACTAAACATTCTTGATCACCTACATAACGGCACTGCAGCGCATCTTGAAGTTGTGCAGTTGTTCAAAGCGCTCGTATATAGCGAGTGCCATAAAAATGATGTGAGTGAGCACTGGCAAGAAAACATGGAGCTTATGGCGCTACGTGTAACCGAAAATGCCAGTCGCACGGGCGAGCATTACATCACTGATAATCGTAGTGAATACTTTGCCTTGATGCGCTCGGCGATGGGGGCGGGGGTGATTATTGGCATCATGGCGATGATTAAAATTTTGCTTGCCAAGCAGCACCTTGCGCCGCTGACGGAAGCGATTTTATTTAGTTTGAATTATGGGCTTGGCTTTATATTGATTCATATTTTGCATTTTACTGTGGCGACTAAACAGCCAGCGATGACGGCTGCAGCAATCGCCGCCAGTATTGACGCCAGCATTGATGCTACGCATAGTAAATCCAAGGAGATGGATAATTTAGTCGCGATGATTGCCAATACGATGCGTAGCCAACTCATCGCAATTTTAGGCAACGTTGTGTTGGTAATTCCCGTCTCTATGTTAATTGCCTGGAGCATATTCCACTTCAGCGGACAGCATTTTGTCAA
>DIZU01000122.1 GCA_002429455.1 Methylotenera sp. UBA6020
TATTTTTATCGTCAATCTCAAACGTTACAGCGACTTTGGTGAGGCTGATCGGGTGGCATAGTGGTATTAAATCAGGTGTACGTTTTGAGCCTTGTATCGCAGCAATGCGAGCAATGCCAAGCACGTCACCTTTTTTAGCGTTACCATTTTTAATGAGTTGTAGCGTAGCAGGCTGCATGCTAATGATGCCGCTGGCAATCGCTATGCGTCTTGTGTGAGCTTTATCGCCAACATCGACCATGTGTGCTTGGCCGCTGTTATCGAAATGGGTGAGTTTTTGTGGGTGAGTTTCGCTCATAAAATTACTTTCTACGATCAATTTCTAATTATAATTTGGCGTGAACTCACGGCCTAAAGTAGCTATCATAACAACAATGAAATTAAACACTATTGTAATTGCAGTTTTGCTCACGACAAACATAAGTCTCAACATCGCTAGCGCCAACGAGTTGCCAGAGTTGGGCGATGTTTCGCAAACAGTGCTTACTCCACTACAAGAACAAGCGATTGCCGAACAAATTTTGCGAGACATTGCGGTGAGCGATGAGGTGGTGCAGGATGCAGAAGTCACGGATTATTTGCAGGCGTTAGGGGCACGATTAGTTTCCAATAGCCCTGATAAACAGCAGAAATTTAATTTTTTTGTTGTAGAAGACAACTCAATTAATGCCTTTGCGTTGCCGGGCGGTATAGTTGGTGTGCATACCGGGTTGATTCTGGCTGCCAATAGCGAATCTGAACTTGCCAGCGTATTAGGCCATGAAATTGGCCACGTTACTCAGCATCATTTGGCGCGGATGCTGGCATCACAAAAATACGACACATTCAAAAATATTGCGGGCATAGCGCTGGCTCTACTGGTGGCACGTGCCAGCCCGCAATTAGCCAGTGGCGCGCTGACCACTGCATCAGCCGTGGGTGTGCAAAACCAGCTGGATTACACGCGCGAACATGAGCGCGAAGCGGATCGTATCGGCTTGCAAATACTGGATAGTGGCGGATTTGATGTACGCGCGATGCCTGCATTTTTTACCACTTTGCAGCGTGGCACACGCTTTGTTGAGGGCAGCGCACCTAGCTTTTTACGCACTCACCCGCTGACCGCTGAGCGTATTGCGGATGTGGCGAATCGCGTAGAACAAATGCCTTATCGGCAAGTAACGGATAGCGTTGAATTTCAATATGTACGCGCTAAATTACGCGCTAACGCTGGCCCGACCAACAGCAGTTCCGCACAGTCAGCTATTGATGTGTTTGAGCAGAATATCCGCGAACATCGTTATACCAATGAGGCGGCCGAGCATTATGGTTTGGCGGTGGCGTATGTACGCAAAAATTCCTTAACACAGGCCGAAAAAGAGATTGCATGGCTGAAAAAGAATGCACCGCAACATGCCATGATAGAAAACTTAAGCGCACGTTTACAAGTCGCTAAAAACAACCCGCAGCAAGCGGGTAAGCAATATGAGTCAGCCCTGAGGTTGTTTCCAGATAATCGTGCTTTGCTTTACGGCTATGCCGAACACTTTTTAGCGATCTGGCAAGCAGATAACGCACTGAAGCTTGTCAAAGAAAAACAAAGCTTATATCCCGACGATGCATATCTGTATGATTTAATGGCAAAGGCTTATGCCATGCAGAACAAGGTATTACTTAGTCATCAGGCACAAGGCGAAGCGTATTATAGAAAGTATGATCTGGCGCGATCTATTGAACAAATGGATTTAGCTTCCAAAGCCAATGATGGCGATTTCTATCAAAAGTCTATTGTTGAAGCGCGTCTAAAGCAACTGCGTCAAATGTTGGGTGATGAGAAAAAAGCGAAACTTTAAGGTCTAGCTTAATGCCTATGTTGAATGATGCCAAGAAGATGTATGCAATAAATCAAAGGATATATGATGCAACGTAGAAGCTTTTTGTTCGGTTTGTTCAGCTTGATTATTTTGATGCCTATCAACGCGCTGGCAGCTATTTGGAATAAAACGGCATTTGAGACGAATAAGTTAAATGAGGCAACTAAAAACCTGGATATACATGATGAGATTATCAGCCCAGACATTCAAATCACCGCGCCAGATCGTGCCGAAAATGGCGCGATTGTTCAAGTGGAAATAAAAAGCAATATTGCCGATACAGAGTCCATTGTCATTCTGGTAGAAAAGAATCCCACCCCGCTGATTGCTCATTTTAAGTTCAGTAATGGCGCAGAGCCCTTTGTAATAACGCGTATCAAAATGGCAGAAACTTCAGATATCAAAGTGGTTGTAAAATCAGGTAATCAATATTTCACCAATTCAAAAAATGTTGTAGTGCTAGAAAATGGATGCGGTTGATATGACAGACAACATGAAAATGCGCGCGCAGTTAAAGGGCGACTTTGTCGAAGTGAAAGTATTAATGAGCCACCCGATGGAAACCGGACGCAAAAAGGATGATTTTGGTCAATTGATCCCTGCGCATTTTGTGCAATTAGTGACGGCTACATTGAATGGTAAACCAGTGCTAGAGGCGCAGTGGGGCACAGGCATCTCCAAAAACCCTTATCTTACCTTTAGATTAAAGGGTGCGAAAATTGGCGACATGGTTGCGGTGACATGGCAGGATAATGTGGGTGCAATTGCCACTCAGGATATTGTAGTGACTCAGGCTTAAATCAACCAAAATGCTTACATATAGACGTTATTGGGTAAGTTAAGATCTTTGCATGAATGGTTTTAACTTAAAAATCATCGAAAATTCCAGTGAGAAGCATAAAGTTCAAGAACCACCGTCATTCTGAACGAAGTGAAGAATCCAGTTGCATTGGTCGATTGTACTGGATTCTTCACTTCGTTCAGAATGACGGAATTTAAGGTTTTAGGTTGAAAAACACCAGTCACACAAAGGTCTGTAATAAGTTATATTTATCAATATCATTAGAATGATGTATTGGATTTATTGGAATATCGTCACTATAATCAACTTCTCAAAATTATAGTTTTATCAGCAATACAATTTTTAACAACACCAGTTTTAACAACCAGATAGGAAAATTATCATGTCTTTAGTCAATACCGAAATCAAACCTTTCAAAGCAACTGCTTACCATGGCGGCAAATTTGTCGAAGTTACCGAAGCTAATTTAAAAGGCAAATGGTCTGCTGTGGTTTTTTACCCGGCAGATTTCACTTTTGTTTGCCCTACTGAGCTTGGCGATTTAGCTGACCATTACGCTGAATTTCAAAAAATGGGCATAGAAATTTATGCAGTATCAACAGATACACACTTTACGCACAAAGCTTGGCACGATGCTTCTGACACCATCAAAAAGATCCAATATCCAATGATTGGTGACCCAACAGGTACCATTACGCGTAACTTTGAAGTGATGATTGAAGAAGAAGGCCTGGCACTACGCGGTACATTCTTAATCAATCCAGAAGGCGTGATTAAAGCACTGGAGGTGAATGATTTAGGTATCGGCCGTTCAGCTCAAGACCTGATCCGCAAAGCGCAAGCCGCACAATATGTGGCTGCCCATCCAGGTGAAGTATGCCCAGCTTCTTGGACACCAGGTGCTGAAACATTGGCACCGTCACTTGATTTAGTTGGCAAAATCTAAGCTAGTCAGAATCTAAAGCAGTAAAGATTTAGTGTTTCAAATTAGTGAACCCCGAGCCAAAAGCTTGGGGTCATTATCTCCAAGCAGTAAAAACAGATGGCTATAAAAATCTATAGTTATAGAAACTATCCAAAAGATAAAAAACCAGGCAATAACCAAAGAGATCAATCATGGCATTAGACAGCAATATTAAAGCGCAACTGACAGCATATTTAGAAAAATTGGTACATCCGATTGAAATTGTGGCGTCCGTAAATGACGGCGATAAGTCACGTGAAATGCTTGATTTGTTGCAAGAATTAGCCCGCATTTCCAGCAAGATTAGCTTGAAAGAAAGCCGCGATGATAACGAGCGTAAACCGTCTTTTACCGTAGGACGAGTTGGTCAAAGTGCCGGTATTCGTTTTGCGGGCATTCCGATGGGCCATGAGTTTACGTCTTTGGTCTTGGCTTTGTTGCAAGTAGGCGGTCATCCGCTGAAACTGGAAGCAGAAAAGATCGCACAAATCGCGGCGATTGAAGGTAAGTTTCATTTTGAGACTTACATCTCGCTTAGTTGCCATAACTGCCCGGAAGTCGTGCAATCTCTGAATTTAATGGCGGTGATTAACCCGAATATTACGCATGTGATGGTGGATGGTTCATTGTTCCAAGACGAAGTGAATGAACGCAAAGTAATGGCGGTACCGACTATTTACCTGAATGGTCAAGAATTCGGCGCGGGTCGCATGGGCGTAGATGAAATTTTACCGAAATTAGACACAGGCATAGTAGCGCGTGAGGCTGAAAAATTAGACGCGAAAGCGCCTTACGATATGTTGATTATCGGCGGCGGCCCAGCCGGTGCTTCAGCGGCTATCTACGCGGCACGTAAAGGCATACGAACCGGTATCGTTGCGGATCGCTTTGGTGGTCAGGTCATGGACACCATGGGCATTGAAAATTTTATTTCTGTAAAAGAGACAGAAGGCCCAAAATTGGTCGCCGCACTTGAAGAACACGTGAAAACCTATGATATTGACGTGATGAATTTGCAGCGTGCGCAAGCATTGAGCCATCCAACACTCGGTAACCATGATTTGCTCGAGATCAAGCTGGAAAGTGGCGCGACGCTAAAAAGTAAATCAGTGATTATCGCCACAGGTGCGCGTTGGAAAGAAATGAACGTACCTGGAGAAAAAGAATATCGCGGTAAAGGCGTGGCCTATTGCCCGCATTGTGACGGCCCGTTGTTTAAAGGCAAGCATGTTGCAGTGATTGGCGGCGGTAATTCAGGTGTAGAAGCCGCCATTGATTTGGCCGGGTTTGTGAGCCATGTTACCTTGTTTGAATATGACACCAAGTTGCGTGCCGATGCCATATTGCAGAATAAACTATTCAGCCTGAATAATGTGACAGTGATTATCAACGCACAAACCACAGAAATCACCGGTGAAAGCCAAAAAGTGAATGGGTTGATTTACAAAGACCGCGCCACCAACATAGCGCAAAATATTGCTTTAGAAGGTGTATTTGTGCAGATTGGCTTGTTGCCAAACACCGATTGGCTGAAAACCAGCACTATGGATTTAAGCAAATTTGGCGAAATTAAGGTGGATGCACATGGCCAGACCTCATTGCCGGGCGTGTTTGCTGCGGGAGATGTAACCACGGTGCCTTACAAGCAAATTATCATCGCGATGGGCGAGGGTTCAAAAGCAGCCTTGGGTGCCTTTGACTATTTGATTAGGCAGTAATAATCAGCGTCAAAAAACAGGGATTGAGGCTCACGTCTCAATCCCTGTTTTATTTGGTCATACTCAACGCTACAGCCTCTGCCACTCTAATGCCATCGACACCGGCTGATAAGATGCCACCGGCGTAGCCGGCACCCTCACCCGTAGGATACAAACCTTTGGTATTAATGCTCTGTAAATCATCATCGTTACGTTTGATGCGGATCGGTGAAGAAGTACGAGTTTCCACTCCAGTCAATATGCCATCCGGCAAATCAAAACCTTTAATCTGTTTGGCAAATTGTGGAATCGCTTCACGAATCGCGCTGATGGCAAATTCTGGCAGGGCAGTATCAAGGTTAGTGAGATTTACACCCGGCGTGTAAGACGGCGTCACTTCACCAAACTTGGTGGAAGGTTGATTGACCAAAAAGTCGCCTATCAATTGCCCAGGCGCCTGATAAGTGCTGCCGCCCAACAAGTAGGCTTGGCTCTCCCATTTACGCTGAAACTCCATACCTGCCAGCGGATGGCCAGGATAATCCACCTCCGGTGTAATGCCCACCACAATGCCGGCATTGGCGTTGCGCTCGTTACGTGAATACTGGCTCATGCCGTTGGTAACAACGCGATTAGGTTCAGAAGCAGCGGCGACGACCGTACCGCCCGGACACATGCAGAAACTGTACACACTACGGCCGTTGCTTGCGTGATGCACCAGCTTGTAATCGGCCGCGCCTAAAATGGGGTGTTGTGCGTTCGGGCCATGGCGGGCCTGATCTATCAGTGATTGTGGATGCTCGATTCTAAAGCCAATCGAGAATGGCTTGGCTTCTACAAAAATCCCTCTTTTATGAATCATTTCAAAGGTATCGCGCGCACTGTGGCCAACCGCTAACACCAGATGATTGGTGGCGATGCGTTCACCGCTTGCCAGCACTACCGCCTGTACTTCATTATTGGCGATTTCAATATCATCGACCTTGCTTTGGAAGCGAATTTCGCCACCCAGCGCGATAATGGTTTTGCGCATTTCTTCCACCATGCCGACCAGCCTGAACGTACCGATGTGTGGATGACTAACGTATAGAATTTCTTCAGGCGCGCCGGCTTTTACGAACTCATGCAGCACCTTGCGACCGTAATGTTTGGGGTCTTTGATTTGGCTGTAGAGCTTGCCGTCCGAGAATGTGCCAGCGCCACCTTCACCGAATTGCACGTTGGATTCTGGGTTGAGCACGCCTTTGCGCCACAAGTTAAATGTATCTTTGGTGCGCTCACGCACCGCTTTGCCGCGCTCTAACACCAATGGCTTGAAACCCGACTGTGCCAGAATTAATGCGGCAAAAAGTCCGGCGGGGCCTAGGCCCACAACAATCGGGCGCGCTGTTGTCGTCGCTGGCGCATTTGCCACAAACTTGTAAGAAGTATCCGGCGTAAGTTTTACGTGCGGATCTTTACTGAGTTTCGCTAAAACTTTAGCTTCACCTTTAACGGTGACATCTAACGTATACACCAATAAAATTGCATTGGCCTTGCGCGCATCAACACCACGTTTGAAAATAGAAAACTCGACTAAATCAGCAGTGTTAATCGCCAGTTTTTTTATAATGGCCGCATTAATTTCATTAGGTTCGTGTGTGAGCGGTAGTTTGATTTCGGTGATGCGTAACATAGTGTGGCCAATAATATTTGAGAGAACAAATTTAAGCGGACAATCGCTTTATGAATTGAGCGGAAATTGCAGTAATTGCCGCAACATGGGAACGGTGACAGGTTTTTTGGTAGTGAGTGACCACTCATCTAACGCGTTAATGGTGGAAATAAGCGTAGGTAAATCGCGTCGTAAATATTTCAAGCAATAATCTATCACTTCTACCGGCAGGCGCATACCCCGTGCATGGGCATGACTCAATAGCGCCAACGCTTTTTCCTCATCCGTCAGTGGCTGTAATTGATAGGTTAAACCCCATGCAAGGCGCGTAGCTAAATCATCACGCAAACCCATTTGTGTGGGGGCGGAATTGCCCGCTACAATCAGCGCGCGAGGCAGATTATCACTATTCAAATGTGCGTTATTTTCGCGTATTTGATTATAGGTGTTGAACAGCTCAATTTGTGCAGCATTGTCCAGTAATTGCACATCATCGACACAGATTGCCTGTGTGTTTTCTGCTTGGCAGGCCGCCATTAAATGCGTTTTGCCACTACCAGAGTCACCCCATATATAAATAAAACG
>DIZU01000087.1:0-7681 GCA_002429455.1 Methylotenera sp. UBA6020
GAAACAGGCCAGATAAAAACGATTTTCGACACCGAGCAAATCGAGTGGACTACAGAAAAGCACTTCGATTATGAAGGCAGTTATTCAACTAAGATAAGGGTTAAATGTGATGGTCACAGGGTTACATTCGATGGCAATGTCTCACGCTTCGCAAGGTCTGATAACGTCTTTGGTTATTCTGTCCTTGATTGCATTATTCGGGCTAATAACATTCTGGCAACGCTTGGCCTACCACCGTTCACGTATGAGAGATACGCGCCTTCAACGGGCGATAAATATATTCCCAATGGTTGCATCATTACGCGTGTTGACCTCACGCGAAACTACTGTACTGGTTCACACGTTAACGCAACCAGACTTATTCACTACTTCGCAGGTCAGGACTCAGGCCGTAAAGCCAGTGCTAAAAAGTACGGCGATAACGGCATAAGCTGGAATGAAGGTTCCAAATACTGGTACGGCAAAATGTACCTTAAAGCCGATTCACTCGGTGACCACGTAACACCACTTCTTCAAGAGTGGGTAAGAGAGCATGGCATAGTCAGGCATGAGATTAGTTTAAAGAGCAGATATTTAACACAGCATGGTTTGCGAAACATAATGGCATGGCGAAAATTCAATAAGACGGATATGTATGAGGGCGAAGAAATGGAAAATATTGTATATGGCAGATTTACTGACGTACTTACTCGTGGCACTGCCACACGTTCACCGTTGGAGGATATCCCGAAGAACATCGGTCGCATAGCACGCGACTGGCGTTCTGGTGTCGATGTTTGGGGCGATACCAATTATGGACAATCAACGCGCAGACGGTGGCGCAAACAGCTTCTAGCCTACGGTATTGATATCAAAAAACCGTCTAACATTACCACGCTGCCGATACGGTTAGAAGTCATCAATTTACAACCCGTTCAAGTGCCTTCATGGTACTGGAATCAAGATTTAATAAAGGCTGCCTAATGGATGCCACAACACTCATCGGCTCATTAACAAACGGCCAACTCATAGCAGGTGCAATAGTCTTAATCAGCTTTTACCTTGGCATCATTGCATCATCATGACCATTTCTGACCTAATCACTTATTCAGCATCAGCATTCAGTGCCGGTCTTATTACAGGCTGGACATACAGACGATTTTTAAGGCTAATAGAAAACTTCTTTAGCTAACAGAACAAGCTCACAAGGCATGTGCGACACGGCGCAACCGTGGATATATTGGAGTCCTCAAAAATGGATTTTACAGCTTTAGCAACATCACTTGGCACCGTTGTAACTAGTGCGATTACCGCATCAATCCCAGTCATCACAATCGTACTGGGCGCGACAATCGGTTATCGCATTTTCAAGCGGTTTATCAAGGGTTAATTATTTTGGGGGTGGCATTTATGCCACCCCCAAAATATTAACCATTTTAAATCGTGAAAAAATTAACACTTCTAGCTTTAATCACACTTCTATTACTTTCCGCATGCGCAACATCACCTAAAAATTCGTACGCTGATTGGGTAGCCTGTACCAACTCAAAAACCATATCGGATTGCATAGAATGAAAATCATAAAAAGAAAATTCAGACTAGCAATCATCTTTTTCCTTATTCCATTCGCGGCTTTAGCTGGTATACAGCAAACGGTTGGTTTCGGCATTTCTACGCTTGGTTCTGTCGGCGTTTACATGGGATATGCAACCGCGAATCCACTCGCCATTGCTGGCGGCCTCGCGCTCGGTGCTTTGGGTGGAGCAATTCTGGTAACTGCCGATGGTTCACAACCTGCGTCAATCGCCTCCGCACCGATTACCATACAGCTTGACCCAAACACACCATTAATCACGCCAACTGGTTGGAGTTCTCCCACCTCGCCACCATCCACTACAGCCACGACAACCGCCTATTCAACGCCATACACTGGTAGCACAAAATATTCTACTGCTGCCGCTGGCTGTATCGCTGGCGGTGCCGCTTTCGCGTCAACGAGCGGTTGTACTGGTTCACAAACTTTCACATCAGTTGGCTCTAATGGTGCCTGTTATTTTAATGTGGTTGCTGACGGGATATGTTATGGCACAACTGGTTCTTCTACATGGTTCTCTGCATCAGCAGCTACTGGCTGTCCATCTGGCTACACATTAACCAGTGGCACATGCAATCTAACTACTGCAACGGCCGTTATCAAACCAGTATCAAACCGTCAGGAAATCAAGCGCACTGGCAATACCTTCAGCAATGACCCGCAAGCGGATCCGTCAGATGTTTATCCCGCGAGTAATGTCAGCGTGACATCATCTACCGTTACAGTTAATACGGCTGACGGTGGCAAATTAGTTGTCACGATTAACGGTGACGGATCCTCTACGGTTACGCAAACTTCACCGATTCCCGGCTCTACTAATTCTAAAAAATCAGTGACGGATTTCTCTGCTCCAGATGCTAATAATGCACCAAAGGTAACTGGTCAAAGTCAATCTACTGTGGAAGGTCAGGGCACACAAATTACTCCGACTGCTGCCGCAACTCCACCATTAGATATCAGTTCACTCAATAAAGAAGCCACCCAGCAAGCGATCAAAACGGATCTTGATGCTATAAAAGCTGGTCAATGTGGTGGCCCAAGTCAGCCAAAATGCATATTAGATGAGGGTGATACTAATAAAGATGTGCCCCAAAGCCTTGCCGATTACAAAACTGCTCTGGATGACCAGAAAGGTAAAATTGACGATGAAATAGGTAAGGAAACTGCGCCTACAGACGATCCGGGTACATCAGCAAATCCGCTTAGTAGTTTGCCATCTGGAAACTGTCATCCAATCCAAACCACGGGATGGGGTGTAGTTCCTTCGCTAAGTTTAGATCCTTGCCCAATTGCCGATGCAATTACACCAATGTTGGATTGGTTTTTTAAGGCTATGGCCACGATTTATATCGTTCTTAGATTTCGAGCTGTTATATCTGGAGTATCCGAATAATGCCATTACTTGCCGCCTTTTTATTCAACGTTTTTTCGGGAATTTTTGAGACACTTGCAAAACGTCTAACCATTAATTTGGCTATCTGTGCTGCCTATGTTGTCACAATCACAGCCGCATATTTAGCTATTAAAGCTGTGCTAGCTGGCATCGGCATAATTGCTGAACATAGCTTACCGTCTGGTTTAGTTACGGCTTTTTCTATCCTTATTCCACCATCAACACCATCTGTAATGACCACGGTATGGATTGCAGACGCTACATTCAGCGGTTGGGCTTGGTTTCAGCAACGTGTTCCAATTCTGTATCAATTGGGTAAGTCATGATTTATGCAATCACAGGTAAGCCAGGTGCAGGTAAATCAACCGTGGCAACTGATCGGGCAATTCAGGAATATCTGAGAAATGGTCGTAGAGTAGTAGCCAATTATCGGATCGACGTTCAAAGCATCAGCACAAAGCGTACTGGCAAGCTCGCAGACGCTAATGTGCAAGTACTGAATACATTTCCATCATCTGACGATTTAAAGAAGCTAGGGCTTGGTGGAACAAGTGAAGAAAAGGCGGGCGCTTTAATACTTGATGAATGCGGCATGTGGCTAAATTCACGTGCATGGTCAAACAAAGACCGCGAAGAAGTAATCAACTGGCTCTTGAAGTCACGTCACATGTTCTGGGATGTATTCCTAGTGGTGCAAGACTACAACCTGCTAGATAAACAAGTCAGGGATGGCGTTGTTGAGTTGGTAGGGCGCTGTCGCAGGTCTGACCGCATCAAGATTGCAGGATTTAAGCTGCCACGTTTTCATCTATGCGTTGTCAAATATGGCCCAAGTCAAAATGATGTTGTCTGCGAACGATGGGCTTACCGTGGCAATGACGCACACAAATGCTTTAACAGTTATTCATATCAAGATCCAGCCATTGTTGACGGCATGTACTCAGTAATCCCGCCAAGGCTCTCAAAATGGCGTTACATCGAACATAAACCACTTTCACAACGATTGTTATTTATTGCTAAAGTGGTTTTTTACTTTGTTTGCATGTTCGCGGCTACCATCACCAAAACCCCACGGTCTAACGTTCTTAATATAATCAACGCTTAAAAGTTTCTTTAACGAAGCACTTCACAATAATAATGTGGGTAACTTCCTGTAAATTTAACAATTCCACCTTTATCACTGGCTGCGGATTTGTAGTCATTTTTAAATTCTTTAATCCCAACACGGCTCATATGTGTGTAAATATAAGTCGTATCGTCTTCATGCACAGTGACTTCGCCGCGCGCTCTTGTGAAGTTTTGATTTCCTCTAAAACTACGGTCAAAATTTGCATGTAATGATGTGTACATTTTAATCCCCTAAATTTTTCTGAATATATCCATCAATAAAAACGTACTGACAGAAAATGTCTAGCTGATACGGTTTAACCATCTTGGCTGGCTTTGTTACAAACGTTTTTTTCCATGCCTTGAACCAATCCCAAGCTTTTTCTTTGAGTGGCTCCAATAGCTCTAAAACAATGCCCACAGCATCCACAAACGGCAACCAAGCTTGACGGCTTTTAAACTCGGTTCCTTTCATGTAGTTGCGGCTCAATTTCATTTCGCGTTGTCCTTTATGGTGAATGGCTGGCAGTTTTTGTGCCGCCACTCGTCATAAATGACGACCAGCTGTAAAAGACTTGGCTTGTCAATATCCGAAGCCCGTAGGGTGCGTTTTATGCCGCGAAAGTCAAAATCGTTTTTATTTTGAACGTGGAATAAATAGCAGGTATTTACTAGACACGGCTTTTGTAGTTACAGCGACTTAAAAGATATTCGCGTAAGCGAACAATGAGTTTCTTCTAGCAGGTTTGGGCTGGCAATGAAGCCCAAGGTTTTGGTTACAGATATGACAACCGGTAAGATCTAAATTGACACCAATTGGTGTCATAAACTTTCATCGAGCTGCGACCAGGTGACACCATTGTTCAAATATTGGTGCCACCTTAAGGAGCTTCAGCGTTACCAGGTGACACCATTTTACTTACGAAGCCCGCAGGGCTTTACGTGTCCAGTTACACGTAAAGTATCGCTCATTAATGAGCATTTTTAGCTTTCTTAATAATCTTTTTAACTTCGTATAATGTATATTATGTAAAATTAAATATGATGCCATTATATGAACGCATACGATTTATTAAATTTGGCTCTAAGAAAATGATCAAGGCTTAACATACCTGCGCCGCCAAATAAGAGTGGCAAAAACATCACGATATAGATTAATGGTAATTTGTAATTACCAAAGCCGTCACCTACTTCATCAACGATTCTATAGCCGGTTAAGAGTTCGTTAACGTGAATCCAATGTTGTGGCCAGTGCACTGCAGAGATAGCAACGATGGTAAGTATAATTAGAGCGATTGAGAAAAAACGTGTGGCAAAACCAAATGCTAATGCAACTGCGCCGGCTATTTCTAACGCGGTGGAAATAGCCCAACTGATATCTGGTGGCAGTAAATTGAATGGAAATGGGAAAGTTAAATCGGCAAACCAATTTGTACCATGCAGCTTTTCAAAGCCGGACTCGCCAAATTCCCATGCAAGTAGTAAACGTAAAAATAATGGAGGGATACTGTCAGCGGAAAAATTAAGATGGCTGATAGTTTTTCTAACTAGATTAGTGCTATAGGTAACGACTGAACAAGTATGCATTAAAATCCCCTTTTGGATTTGGTAATGGTTTGGGTGTAATTTAAGTAAGCAAATCGGATTTACTTACTTGGCATACGTTAGTCGTCGTGATGGCTGAATACTTACATCAAGAATTCAATATAATTTTTGTTTTCATATAGTTAATTGGCTTGTTGAGCAAACTTAATCGTATTGGACCGGCCTGTTTGGGATTGTTTGGCGAGCTTTTTGTAATAAACTCTAATCCCTAACAAAACCACTAAAATGCTGGCGTAGAGCAATGGTTCACGTATGTCCTTTTTCACTAACCACCAAAAATGTACAACGCCTAAAGTTGCGATTAAATATACTAACTGATGCAATTGTTTCCAGCGTTCGCGTAAGCGCCGCACCATGGCGTTGTTTGATGTCACTGCTAACGGTATCGTCAATATGAATGCAGAAAATCCTACCAGCACATAGGGGTGTTTGATAATGTCTTTAGTAATGTCAGCCCAATCAAAGCTGTAATCAAGCCATACATAGGTTGTTATGTGTAAGCAGGCATAGAAAAACATAAACAAACCCAGCATGCGGCGTAACTGAATTGGCCAGGTGCGTCCGGTAATTAGCCTGATTGGTGTTAAAGATAGTGTCGCTAGCAGTATAAATAGTGCCCAATAGCCAGTTGAACGCTCGACAAATTCAACCGGGTTGGCGGATAAATTTTCATGAAAACCTAACCATACAAGTCGTATAAGTGGCACTAGAGACAATAAAAATACGAATACTTTAAGCCAAGTTATTTGTTTTTTGCTAGGCGTAGTGCTAAAAAAATGTAACATTTAAGAATTACCTTAGAAATTTTTGCGTAAATCTAAACCAGCATACATCTGCCCTACTTGTTCGGTGTAGCCATTAAACATTTGCGTTTTAATGCGCCCTGCAAACAAGCTTGCTCCGATACGTTTTTCTGAAGATTGTGTCCAGCGTGGATGATCTACTTGTGGATTTACATTGGCATAAAAGCCATATTCGTTCAGGCCAGCTTTCATCCATGTGGTGAGTGGCATTTTGTCAGTAAAGCGAATTTTAACAATCGCTTTTGCACCCTTAAAACCATATTTCCAAGGCAGCACCAAGCGCATAGGGGCGCCATTTTGGTTAGGTAATTGTTCACCATAAAGCCCAACCGCCATGATGGCGAGTGGGTTCATCGCTTCATCTATACGTAATCCTTCGATATAGGGCCAATCAAGTACAGGCACATTAATGCCTGGCATTTGCTGCTTGTCGGCTAAAGAGATAAATTCGACATATTTAGCATTTGAGTTAGGCTCAGCCCATTTAATCAATTGGGCCAGCGGCAAGCCTATCCATGGAATCACCATAGACCAACCTTCGACACAGCGCATGCGATAAATGCGCTCTTCTAACGGTGCGAGTTTATAAATATCTTCAATGCTGATGGTTTTATTTTTTTTGACTTCGCCCTCAATACTGACTGTCCAGGGATGAGGCTTGAATAACTTGGCATTGACTGCGGGCTCACTTTTATTTGTGCCAAATTCGTAATAATTGTTGTAAGTGGTAACGTCGTCATAAGAGGTGAGCTTTTCACCCAGACCGTAATTGGTTTTAGTGTAACCTGATATTTTCTGATGTGGGCCGAAAGTATTGGACTTGACGGATACTTGTGCATTTGCACGACCAATCAATCGGCCCGCGCCTTCTGTTGTACCTGAACTTACTGTGGTGGCATGTAGTGGGTGACTTAACATTGCCGCCGTGCCTGCTAACAACCCCAAAGCCGCCTTTTGAATAAACTCCCGTCTGTTATCAAATACCTCTTTTGGTGTGATATCCGAAGGGATGATGTCCGATTTGGTTTGAATAATCATGGCTGTTCTCAAGTTAAGGTAAGTCGTAGCGAGATGTTACTTGTGATGGTTGGTCGATCTCGAATAGGCTTCCTTACAAGTTTTTTTATGATTATTTCGTCATACAATATCCAAAGTCACGGCTTTATGCTGCGATTAAAACAAGTTCTGCGTCTCTTGATC
>DIZU01000087.1:7811-13626 GCA_002429455.1 Methylotenera sp. UBA6020
GTGTCATTGGTGTTTTTAGCAATCAATTTTGCATGCTCAATTCAACGCCTTTGCTGATGGGATATCGCCAGTCGCTACTTTAACTTTGGCTAATACATAACTGCCTTGTGCCTCAAAATAAGCGCCGCCCTGCTCTTTTGCAAATTTAATAATTTTATTGAGTGTGTTTTCTGCACTAATGTAGTTTTTTGCAATCGTGTAATAACGCCCTAGTTCAATGCTGGAGTGGGCATATTGATCTAAAGTGCCAACTTGCTCATTCATAAGATACGCTTTAATTTGGTACTCAAGCGCTAAATCGTTTTGATTCAAGATGTGATGCGTGAGTGCAATTTTTTCATAGCTCTCACCGCGCTCATTGTCATTTTCCGCAAGCTTGCCAGCAGATGAATAAGCCGTCAAAGCTAAGGCATATTGTTTGTTTTCAAAGTGGATATCGCCTATTGCGTTTTGGTTAATGCGTTCTAATGTCTGATTATTAGCCGCTTGAGCGAAGGACAAGCTTTGCTGATAGCTGGTAATCGCCTGCTCATTTTTTTTAGCTAGCTTGTAGGCATGGCCAGTAAGTAACGTTGCAATTGATTTGTCAAATTCATTGATCGACAAGGCATCAGCTAACTTGAATGCAGCTAATGCGCCATTTAAATCACCTTGAGCACTGAGCGCACGGCCTTGGCAAAGCAGTGCATCTTTATCATTGTTATTGTTACTTAACACTTTATTGGTTTGTGCCAATGCAGCAGATAAATCTCCTTTTTCAACAGCCACATTGCAAGCAGTAGCCTCTGGACTCATTGCGTAAACATTATTAAAAAACAAAGCAGTAAGTGCTAGAATTAAAGTGGTTTGTAATTTCATTTTTCTTTTCAATCCCTCAATATGGTTGTCAAATTTTTTTATAAATGCACTTAATGTAATGCTAAAAACTTAGCATTACATATAATCTGCCCAATTATGCGAATTATTACTGGTCGCAAAGAACAAAGGGTTAAGTAAAGAGCGTTTATTGTTATAGCGCAACGTTAAACCAGCTTCATCTACAATATCACCACCCGCCTCCAGTAATATACAATGCGCCGCAGCGGTATCCCACTCTGAAGTAGGCCCCAATCTAGGGTATACATCTGCCGAACCTTCAGCGACTAAACATATTTTTAGAGAACTCCCCATGCTAATAAGTTCTGGCGTCACGCCTGTACGGTGTTCGATGTTTTGCATAAAACGCTGCATTTTTTGATCTGAATGTGAGCGGCTACCCGCTACAGTCGGTTGCTTGAGATCTAATGACTTAGTAAGGATACGCTGGGCTGGGCTAGATTTAATTTGTTTGTAGGCACCGTGGGCTTGTGTAGCAAAATATAACACTTCGGTCACTGGGGCGTAAACCACGCCTAAAACTGGCTCATGCTGATTAATCAAAGCAATATTGACGGTAAACTCGCCGTTGCGCTTTACAAACTCACGTGTGCCATCCAGCGGGTCAATTAACCAGTATTGCTGCCATGTGCTGCGCGTTTCATAATCAATTGCCTCCGATTCTTCAGAAAGGATCGGGATCTGCGGTGTGAGTTGACTCAACGCGGAAACGATACAATGATGCGCAGCTAAATCCGCCTGCGTCAGAGGGGAGTTGTCTTCCTTTTTTACAACACTAAAGTCAGTTGAATACACTTGCATGATGGCTGCACCGGCATCTTTTGCAATTGCAATCACTTGTTCCATATATTGATGATAGTTTTGATTATTCACGTTAATAATTTAGGCTAATAATTCAAGCAATCCTGCTTCATCCAAAATGACTAGACCCAACTCTTGGGCTTTATCCAGCTTGCTTCCAGCGTCACTTCCGGCAATCACGTAGTCAGTTTTTTTAGATACACTGCCAGTCACTCTACCACCAGCCGCTTCTACCAGTTCTTTTGCGCTATCACGCGATAAGTTGGGTAATGTGCCAGTCAGTACAAAAGTCTTGCCTACAAGGTGACCTGTAGCTAGCTGTTTACCGTCGGTTTCAGGCCAAGTAACGCCAGCCGCTAGCAGCTCCGCTATCACCGCTTGATTATGTGCTTCAGCAAAAAAATTGGTAATGGACTCTGCTACCACAGGGCCAACGTCGTTTACATTTAATAAATCTTGTACGCTGGCCCGCATTAAAGTGGATAACTTGCCAAAATGCTTGGCTAAATCCTTAGCTGTAGCCTCACCCACATTACGCATACCAAGCGCGTAAATAAAGCGTGCTAGCGTTGTTTTTTTACTGTGATGTAGTGCGTCTAATATATTTTGTGCGGACTTTGCTGCCATGCGTTCAAGAGCACTTAATGTATTTAAATCGAGCTTGTAGATGTCAAGCAAGCGTATGTACTAAACTCGCCTCAACCAGCTGATCAACTAATTTCTCGCCTAAGCCTTCAATATCCATGGCCCGGCGCGATGCGTAATGAGTAATTGCCTGCTTACGTTGTGCCGGGCAAAATAAACCACCCGTGCAACGTGCGACGGCTTCATCTGCCTGTTTTAAAATATGCGAGCCACATTCTGGGCAAACTGTAGGCATTTCAAAACGGCGCGCATTGACTGGCCGCCTTTCAGTCAGCACATTCACCACTTCCGGGATCACATCCCCTGCTCTACGCACACTTACCGTGTCGCCCACGTGTACATCCTTACGGCGTACCTCGTCTTCATTATGCAGCGTGGCATTGGTAACGGTAACGCCGCCAACAAATACCGGCTTCAATCTGGCCACCGGTGTAATTGCACCGGTGCGGCCTACTTGCACCGTGATATCTTCCACCACCGTGAGTGCCTCTTGCGCGGGGAACTTGTGTGCAATGGCCCAGCGCGGTGCGCGCGATACAAATCCCAATTCATTTTGCTGATTGAACGCATTGACTTTATACACAACGCCATCAATATCAAATGTTAATTTATCGCGTGCCTGGCCTATTTTTTGGTAATAAGCCCGCAAACCTGCCAAGCCCATCACGGTATCTCGTTCGCTACTGACGGGAAAATATAAGCTGGTCAGATAATCCATCGCTTGACTATGGCTACTCAAGACAGGCACACTTTCAGCAGCGCCCAAGCCATAAGCAAAAAAGGTTAAAGGGCGCGTTGAAGTTATTTTGGCATCCAATTGGCGCAGGCTACCTGCTGCTGCATTACGCGGATTGGCAAATTGTTTTTCGCCCTTATTTGATTGAGTTTGATTCAGTTTTTCGAAATCACGCTTCAACATCAATACTTCACCACGTACCTCAAGCAATTGTGGTGGGTTCTGGCAGTTTAAGCGCAAGGGAATAGCACGTAAGGTGCGTAGATTATGCGTAACGTCTTCACCTTTATAACCATCGCCACGGGTAGCACCTTGGGTGAACACGCCGGATTCATAAGTCAGCGTGATTGCCAAGCCATCAAACTTTGGTTCGACTGCGTATTCAACCTGGGCCAACCCAAGCGCTTCACGTATACGTTTATCAAATGCTTCTAACTCACTGTCTGCAAAGGCATTATTTAGCGACAACATTGCTTGTCTATGCGTAATGCTGTTGAAAGCATTCGTTGCTGAGCCGCTTACACGTTGTGTTGGTGAGTCTGGTGTGATGAGGGTTGGATGCAGGTTTTCCAGGGTTTGCAGTGCGCGATAGACTTGATCGTACTCGCTGTCAGGTACCGATGGCGCATCCAGTGCGTAATATTCATGGTCATAGCGTGCAATCAGGTTACATAATTCTAAATGGCGCGCTTCAAGGCTAGCCTGCTCCGTACTGCCCGTCATTTAAGAAAATAACCTGAGTGCGCTATCTGAACCCGGTACGATGCCACGCACCAGCATGGTGGCATGGATTATTTTGAGTTGTTGGCGAATTTTTTCAATTTGAATATCTCCCAACATTTTGTTGTTGTCATCGACCAATAAAGCATTTAAGCCGATTTCCATTTGCCTTGCTACTTGTACCATTTGGCTGAATGCTTCAGCACACTGTTTGACATGAGGGATGTCTAGTTGAAAGGTTATGCCTTTTACCACTGAGGTTCTGAGCATTTCCTGACTGAAAGAATAGTCATCACGATTGAACATGACAAACGATGCTTGCGCCTGGTCTTTACCTGAAGCCTCGTCGAAATATTTGAAAGTTCCGTCAGATGCCAGCATGAGTCCTTGCGCTTCAGCCAAGCCTCTTAACTTGGTGCCAGTAAACGCACCATGTTCACCATGTACCAAATGAAAGCCCATGGATTTATCCACTTCAATACAAAATGTATCGAGTGCCACCGCCGTAGTAAGCGCATCACCAGTGCTTTGCCATTCTACGTGGGCGTTAATATCCAAGCCCATGGTTTCAACGGCTAACTGAAAGCGATTGAGCGTATGGCGCGATATCGGACCTGCACGATCCGCCAGTTGCAAACTACAGGCAACTTTCGAAATTTGCTGATTGGATGTTGCCTCTTGTAATAAAGACCATTGTTTATTTGAATCTAATACATGTAAATAAACAGGTTTGTCGTAACCGCTTAACAATCCCATTAAGGAGCCACTCAACTTGCTGACTGAAGTTTCAGCCGCTAAATATAGCACCGCCGTTAAATCCATTTGTGCATGCAACATGGCGGGCAAGCTTAATGTAGATTCCTGAATCTCATTCTGGATGACTTCTGTGGCTGCATCCGGCACTGACTCTTCCAGAGCCATGGTGTCGTTAGGCTCGCTCTTGACAGCTTCGTATGGTGTTTGCTCATAAGCTGCTGCCGCTTTGTTTGCATGACTGAATGCATCGTGAAATATGGCTTTAATATCATCATGTTGCGTTGGTTTTATATCAACATCTGCATCTAAATTGTTGTAGGTGTTAAAGTTGGAATCCTGACTAACAGATTCTTTAGCCGGTTGAGCATAAGTGGCTTTAATGGGCATATCATCAGGCTGGGCATTCCTGAATGTATAGGATTGAGTTGCATTATCTGGTTGAGTGCCTGTTGTTGTGTCGTCAAATGCGTTGTCATCAAGCGACTGCACTTGATGCAGCATTGCTTGATCGGACATTGCATTATCAACAGAAAAACCATCGCTGGCAGGGTCATCTAAGCTGGTATAAAGACTAGCCGCATCTAATTTAGGGTCATCAAGCAAAGCATCGCTATGCAATGGTGAAAAATTACTTTCCACTTGTTGATGAAACCGTCTTTCCTGCCACCAATTGACAACAAGTACGATGACTATAATCATCGCACCAATGACGATCAATATTGTTTGCAAATCACTCATTTACGCTAAGCTTTCAATCATTTTTAAGCCTTTAACCACTTAAGCAGTTAATTCCTCAACCATTCTCACAGCGGCTTCCATATCGACATCCACAATACGTGAAACGCCAGACTCTTGCATAGTAACACCTATCAATTGCTGAGCCATTTCCATCGTAATTTTATTATGACTCACGTATAAAAACTGTGTTTTTTCAGACATTTTTTTCACCATTGCACAAAACCGCTCGGTATTGCTGTCATCCAATGGCGCATCCACTTCATCCATCAGGCAAAATGGCGCTGGGTTCAATCTAAATAAGGCAAATACCAAAGCCAGTGCCGTTAAGGCTTTTTCACCGCCCGATAATAAATGAATGGTACTATTTTTTTTGCCTGGCGGCTGTGCAAAAACTTGCATGCCCGTATCTAAAATCTCTTCACCCAGTAACTCAAGCCTTGCTTGCCCGCCGCCAAAAAGTGTGGTGAACAATTCATTAAAATGTCGGTTAGCCTCATCAAACGTGGCTTGTAAGCGCCCTCGCGTTTCACGGTCTATCTTACG
>DIZU01000087.1:13666-14251 GCA_002429455.1 Methylotenera sp. UBA6020
ATGGCATCTTCCAGCGTCTCGCTTGCTTCGCGTAAATCGTGACATTGGCTATCCAAATATTGTTTACGTGTTTGCTCGGCATCCAACTCTTGTATAGCCGCCAAATTCACAGCACCTAGCGCTTCAATGTCCAGTGTAAGCTTATTTCTCTTACTTTCTAAATCGGCGACTTTAAGTGTGCCACCTGCTTTTTGAGCTTCCAGGTTATCTGCCAGCTGTGATTCACTGATGCTCGAAGCCGCCAACTCTGCCTGACATTGCTCAAAATACAAACGTGCCTCTTGCTCGCTTAATCTGCTGGCTTCTAATTTATCGCGTAGCGGGTGTAGCATTTGTTCATTTTGCATGCGCGTGCGCTCTAGCTGTAGCAATGCTGATTCACACTCACTCAGCTGGTTACGCGCATCTACCAGCAACTGCTCATGCTTCTGTTTATGATTGAGTGCAATTTCTAAATTAGCTTTTAATGTCTCCATTTTGGTCGCTGCTAATGTGGCTTCAGCATCGTTAAAGCGTAATTTAAGTGCCGAATTTTCTTCAAGTAAAATGATTAATCTTATAATTTGATTCATTGATATTATTTGT
>DIZU01000091.1:0-9895 GCA_002429455.1 Methylotenera sp. UBA6020
GAAGCTGGCATCAAATGTTCTTCGTTTATTCATTGTTTTTCTTTCCTAATAGATGGAGTATCCACCTATTTCGGTGTCTATTTTGATTAGACCATTACACTCGACTGGTTCCCATTTTGTTCCATTGTTGGCGAGTGGGGTTCCCTTAATTTATTGGAGCTCGCTATGCCGACAACTTTAATCAAATCCCGTCTCAAAGCTTTCAATCTTCAACAAGGTCTATGTATCTATTGTGAATTACCGATGTGGTTAGATGGCCCCACAGTTTTTGCAAAGAAATACAAAATTACTACTAAGCAAGCTAAGTTATTTCAGTGCACTGCTGAGCATCTCAAGGCTAAGCAAGATGGTGAAAGTAATATTGTTGCAGCTTGTCATTACTGTAATCAAAAACGTCACAAATGCAAATCACCAAAGGATCCCATCTCCTACAAGCAATACGTTACAAACAGACTTGAGAAAGGTAAGTGGAATCTGTGCATGATGCATAAGCACTCGAAACACTCCAGAAAGATTTTTACTCGGCAGAATATTTTGATGCCAACTGAAAAACACTGCAGTCTGAACACCAGCTCGGGTTCAGTTCGGCTGAAAGTAGTCACAACTGATTGTTTTGAATGATTTTTAGGTGATAACTAACTGTGACTTTGTACAAAAAGGTTCGGCACAGGTTCGGATTGTCGGGCACATTAAAATCTACCCCAAAAAATCACTTACAATTCTTCAACTTTGTGGCGTGATGGTGACCACTCACTTGTACTCATAATCCGTTGGTGCTGTGTTCGACTCACAGGGGGCCACCATAAAATCAAAGGGTTAGCTTAATAGCTAACCCTTTTTTATGAGAAAGTACAACGGAAGTTCAACCGAGATTTAATTGAGCCAACGGATTTAGCTGTCGTGTCTCTTGAAAATGTTCAGGTGACAGGTGCGCATATCGCATTATCATCGTTAGGCTATGGTGTCCAAGAATCTTTTGCAAAGCGATAATATTGCCGCTGTTCATCATAAAATGGCTTGAAAATGTGTGTCGTAGAATATGCGTTAACTGGCCATCTGAAAGTTTAAGATTTGTCTGCTCTATTGTTTCTCTAAACGCGGAATATGCACTCACGAATAATCGTTCGCCAGTTCCATATTTTTCATGATGATCTTTGAGATCATTTTCAATTTCCTGTGCAATGGGAACCGACCTCGCTTTGCTGGATTTTGTTTGCACAAGCTGAATCAGCCCGTCTCGAACTTGCGAAATACGTAACCCTTCAGCTTCACCCCAACGTGCACCTGTAAAAACCACTTCGATGCATACCCAACAATCGACAAAAACAACAACACCGTGGTGTTCCTTCCAGGCTTCTATAAATGCATACTTTACTCAGGCTGCCTTGCAACGTATGCGGCGGCCTTTTTAAAGATATCACGTTCTTCTTATGCACGTGCAAGCTCTGCACGTAAGTTACTTCACTTCACCCACCCTTAAATTTTCCAACGCGTTTGCAGCTTTTTAGTATTGCTGATGATGTGTTGATTCAGGCGTTCCAGTAGGGTTTGCTCTGTATCTATACTGACTATTTGAGCAAGACTCTCGGTCACATTATCTATTTGCTTTAATAGATTCTCCGCTACTGTGTTGGCAATTTTCAGAACATAATTCGGTTTAAATGCCAGTTCTTTCGCCATCGCCTCAAGATGACTAATTTCAATAATGCCTGGAATATTTTCACCACCGATTTTGAATGCAAACTTATGCGATAAACCTGCATAGAACGAAGTGGAAAGCATGTCATAGAATGGTGTTAGGCGAACTTCTTGTTCTTGCGTGTAGTAGATGGATAGGTTTTTGGCATGGCTATCGTTATTACCTACATATAGATTAAAAAACACCCACTCAAGCAATCTTTTAAAATCTATTGCGGGAATATTGTTTTGTTGTAACAGGTAACGACATCTTGCTAAGGTTGGCCCGCCATCAGATTCGTATTTGATGATTGATGGCTTGCCATCTAGCTGGCATAGATCCAGCTGATGTAGGCGTATGAGCTCGCCTGCTTGGTTAGGTTTGCGATCATAGCGTTTAATTAAGCAAGCTTTGACGATAGGCTGATATTCAGCTTCTGCCATACCTAGGTTAATTGCACTGGCTAATTGCATCACCAATGTTTCATTGAGTGCCGATGCCCACACGTTTTTTATGCCACCAATGTCTGGTTTAAGAATATGCGAAGAGGGTGCGCTATCCAAAGGTAATGCTGGTTGGCCATTTGGCATTATAAAAACTGTTTTTTTGTTTTGTGCGCCAGCCAGTGAAATACGTGTGTCTTCTTCTTGGCGCCCATTTTGATGAGTGTTAGAAAATGTATTGTTGGGATTTTGCAATGACTCCGCAATATCTTCCCATGTGGTGGGGTGATATTGCGGCGGTTGAGGGTGTTCGCCTGATGGCAGCAAACTTAATGCACTTGCTGTGTCTCCGCCAATGGCACTGAGCAGCCCAAAAGTGGTGGTGACTTGGTGCTTGATTTTAATCAGTTCACGTAGATTTGCCTCAGGTAACAGGTTCTCAAAATAAGCTTCTACTGTATCGCCAATATGAATTTGTTTATCTAGATTTATATTAGGTGCGATGGGTGTTGCTTGCTCTTGATTTAACCAAGACCCTGCATATTTAAATTTGAGAGGTTGCTCATCAAATAATGTACCAACAATTTGATCGTCTCTATAAACGTCAAGCATGCATGTATTTGCCATGGGTTACATTTTCTTTTTTTGGATGATAATTTCTAGTCCGAGTAAATCAATGACATCTAGTACTTTTTGTAGTTGTATGGTCGGCTTGCCTTTCTCGAGATCTACAATAAAACGATTGCCTATGTTCGCTAGGCCAACAATATCTGCTTGCGACATATTTTGTAGATTGCGCTGGTAGCGCACATAATTACCCAGATCTTCTGGTGTTTTTACTTTTTGTGCGTTAGGCAATGAACTGTTCAATGTGTTGTCTGATTGTTTAGTCATTGTATGGCCTGTATAAATTAGGGTGCTTTTAAGCAAAGTAAGTCAACATATAATTACCGTACGGTAATATTGTAGTCCAGTATTATAAATATGCAATAAAAATTACCGTTCGGTAACTTTCGCTAAGAATATTGCCACATATGCATAAATATTACCGTACGGTAATATTGCAAGTTAATTTATAGCTAGGGCTTTAATTTTCCCCTTCCCGCTAAACCAAGTTCGGAATGAGGTGATATATTGGCTATATCAGGTGTAGTTGTCCTGTGAGTAGCGTTTTTAGCATTAATCCCTTAATCATGCGGCTGAATAAACCTATTGTGTTTGAGTCTTTGTCTTTGATACGCGTTGGCACTTAAAATAAAACTTGTATCAGTCTCGAATTGAGATTGATTGCATGCGTCATGCATTCACTATGCACTGAACCCAATCCTCCCACAGGTCACTATACCTAACACAATCATATCAGGGGTGGAGTATGGTTGCAGTCGTCATAGGTAATAACTTAGGTCTTGCTGGCAGTTCTGCCGGTGTACTCGGCAATAACGGTCAACTAGGCATCGCATCCACCGGACTCGGCGGGGATGTCGCCTTTGTCAACGCCACCACCGGCAACCTCACCCGCATCATGTACTTTGACGTGGATGCAATCCAGATAAACTACAGGATAAACAGCATCAAGTGGCCGTGACTGCCATTGTTTGACATCATCCACCACGGCATCAGTGACTGATGAAATGAGTGTGGGTGTACTTCAGTGCCGTACATATCGGTGAGATGGGCTTATATCTCGCGTACGGTCATGCCGCGTGAGTAGAGAGGTATGATCTTGTCATCAAAGCCAGTCCAGCGCGTTTGAGGCTTGGGGATCAGTTGTGGTTCGAAGCTGCTGTCGCGGTCACGGGGGATTTCAATCGGGAGTTCACCAAACTCACCCTTCACAGTCTTACAGCTTTTATCATTCCTAGCATCATTGTCGGTGCTGTTGGTAACGGTCTCATATTTGTCATGGCCAAGGTGTTCAGCCATTTCCGCTTGTAGTGCTCGTTCAATCAGGGCTTTGGTGAGTTGTTTGAGAAGACTGTTCTCACCAATCAGGTCTTCTGGTTTTTTATAGTTGGCTAATAAACTATCAATTAAATCGTTAGGTAAAGCTTTCGGTAAGGTCATTTTTTATCCATTTCTGAAAATAGCAGTTTCCTGCAAAATGACGTTTACACAAAATTTCTTACCCTCCCCCGACACATCACTATCATTTACGTCATTGTGCGAATGGTAAATTAATTCAACAGATGGCGTATTGTTGGGCTTCGCTTTGCTCAACCACAACCTACAAAATGCTCATGACATGGACATAGAGCTCAGCAAGGTAGGGTGTTGGTATTTGCGCACAGTTATGCTCAAAACGGGTTTGGAATCTTTGAGGCCCTGGGGTTGCTTGGGAAAAGCGGTACACAGGGCACCAGCAACATCATTGGCCTGAAAACCGGACTAAAGAAATCCAAATGAAGTATTTCATCCAACATCAGGCCGCTGTTTAAAGCTGTTAAACTTAGCACTACTTTTATTTATCTGTTAGAAGAGAAACACATGAAACGATTTTTAATGTTGTTGACGATTGCTTTGACCTGCCTGAGTCTGTTTTCCATGGTGGCTGAAGCTAAACGTTTTGGCAGTGGCAGCAGTTTCGGTAAGCAACGAACAACGCCGTTGAAACAGACACAGACGCCTACCGCTACGCCAGCTCCGACAACCCCAGTAACAGCACCAACGGGTAACAGGTGGATGGGTCCATTAGCGGGTTTAGCCATTGGTGCCGGTTTGGCCTCCATGTTTGCAGGAGGAGGTTTGGGTGGGCTAGGTGGCATGATGGGGTCGATTTTGCCGACACTACTTGTCGCCGGTTTGGTGATGTTCCTGATTTCGAGATTCAGAAAGTCTCAGCAAGCTAATTTGCAACCCAGTATGCAATATGCAGGTAGCGGTGCGCCATACAACAATAGCGCATCTGTGCAGCAACCGAATTATGGTGGCAGTGTTGCACCCGCAATTGCATCTGTTGCAGGCAACATTCCTCATGATTTTCCGGCGGAAAGTTTCCTGCGCAATGCAAAAATGTCTTTTATTCGCTTGCAGGCAGCTAATGATCGCAAGGATATGGATGATGTACGTGAATACACCACGCCGGAAATATTTGCGGAGATCTCGATGCAGATGCAAGAACGTGGTG
The DNA here is from genome assembly GCA_002429455.1 of Methylotenera sp. UBA6020. Classification (GTDB taxonomy): domain Bacteria; phylum Pseudomonadota; class Gammaproteobacteria; order Burkholderiales; family Methylophilaceae; genus Methylotenera. Next base: position 5,246 of record DIZU01000091.1, read on the forward strand.
ATGCGGCGCAAAAAACCGATGTCATTGCAATCAACGCTGAATTGTTGGAGGTGAGCAATGAAGGAGATTTCTCAATAGCCAGCGTGCGGTTTACCGGGCAATTGAGTGAAAATAATGGTATGCCGGAAAACGTAGACGAACTCTGGCATGTGCAAAAAAATCTGCGTGATGGCAAGTCGTTGTGGCTGTTAGCGGGTATTCAGCAAGCTAGCGTCCACTGAATAACTCATAACCGAATAAAGACAGATGTAAGGTTTTGATGCATTTTCCATCATCTGTGACTTAAAAGCTGAAATAAATCGGCGGGTTATTTGATATTTTTCTATCTTGATATACTTGGGTTGATACCCACTTAAATAAGGTAAGCCGGAGAAATTTGAAGTTGAATGGCCCTAGCAAGGTCGGTGCCAACCAAAATATAGAGATTCACTAGAATGGATCAAGTATTTGTCATTGTGGCGTTTGAGGCAGACGCAATTAAGATGTTGGGTAATTGGCTATTTGGCAAATCTTGGAGATTTTATGATGAAAGCAATGATATTAGGGGCAGGCAAGGGAACTAGAGTTCAGCCGATTACACACGAGATCCCTAAACCAATGATCCCATTGATTAGGAAGCCGGTAATGGAATACCTGATCGATCTACTCAAAAAGCATGGCGTAGATGAAATCATGGTCAATACCAGTCATCTAGCGCCCATCATTGAAAACTATTTTAGAGATGGTGAACAATTTGGTGTGAGTATGGCTTACTCCTATGAGGGCTATATCAAATCAGGTGTTGCAGTCAGTTTGCCCATCGGTTCTGCAGGCGGCATGAAAAAAATCCAGGATTTTTCAGGTTTTTTTGATGAGACCTTTATTGTGCTGTGCGGAGATGCTTGGATAGATTTGGATATTACAAAAGCATTAGAAATCCATCGTCAAAAGAAAGCGATCGCCAGTATTATCATTAGGGAAGTGCCCCATGACGAGGTATTTAAGTACGGTATTGTTCGGTTAGATGAAAATGACCGCATTCTTCAGTTCCAAGAAAAACCTAGCCCTAAAGATGCCGTATCCAATTTGGCCAATACCGGGATTTACATATTTGAGCCGGAAATTTTTGATTACATTCCATCAGGGGTGGAGTACGACATTGGCGGGCAGTTGTTTCCAAAGTTAGCTCAGGCTAATCTGCCTTTTATCGGCATCAATCTGCCTTTTCAGTGGCTAGACATCGGTTGTGTGCAAGACGTATGGACTGTGACTAGCCAAATATTAGAAGGTGGCGTAAAAGGCTTTAAAATGCCAGGTAAAGAAGTTCGGCCTGGCGTGCATATTGGCATCAATGTCAGCATTGATTTTGATCAAGTTGACATCACGCCGCCGGTATATATAGGTGGTAGTACAAAAATCCACTCTGGAGCAACTATCGTGGGCCCTGTGGTAATAGGCGCTAGCTGTGTGGTGGAAAGTGGTGCAATCATCAAAAACTGTATTGTAGAAGACTACACAAGAATAGGCGGTCTAGCGGATTTGGAAGGAAAAATCATTTTTGGTAATAAATGTATCGATCCGATGTCCGATACGCAAATCGACATTGAAGAAGCTAGGCTTGAATTTATTATTGATGACGCACGCAAGCTTGTGACTGATTTCGAATTTAAAAAGGCATTGCAGAGCTGACAAAGCTAAGTGCTCTACACCGGATAGGCGACTTTAACTGCCGGATAAGTAGTGAAGGTTCCGGTGCTCATTTTAGGATGTACCTGATGTGGGTAACATGTTAGGTTGAGAATGTAGTTTATGTAGGTTAATAATTGCTACGTGCGCTTAGTGTATTCGTTCCCATTGGCTTCAAATCAAATGCAATACAAATACGTTCTTCATCTGCGCTAAACGGAACGGTTCGGTGAAACAGAGATGATGGGAACAGCACGATGTCGCCTACATTAGGCGCAACTAGCCCCACCGGAAAATGATTGTGCTTTTGCGGGTAATTGTCGCCATGCGTACCATACTCAAAACAACCTTCATCAGCATGCTGTTTGGTTTTTGGCATTGCCAAATATACCGCGCCACTAATCCAGCCAATCTCATGGATATGCGGGTCGAGGTGGCCACCTTGACGCATTTTTACGTACCAGGAACTGGTAAATTCGAGCGTGGTGGGGAATGATTTAATCAGTTCACAATCGGCACCCGCGTAGCTGTTTTTGTAATTGATGAATTCTTGTTTAATGAGTTCAGATAGTGCTTTGAACGAAGCTTCAGGGCGCTTGAATAAATTACCCGCTGATTGCGTGCCGAAGTGCAACATGCCTTGTTTGCGCTCGGCGATTTCACTGCTGTTGATGTCATGCAGCAAGTCCTTGAGCAGCGTGCTATCTGGCGCAGCCAATGCTGGAATGCTTTGGCGATAGACGAAATTAAAGCCATCTTTGCAGAAGTTGTATGGGTCATCTACCCCAAAGTTAATCGCATAATGCGTAGAAAGTGTCGCTATAAATGGCGCAGTGTGCGGAGTACTTGCGACCAAGGTATCTAACTTGGTTTTGAATGCATCAAAGCGTTCTGCTTTGTATAAGCAATACAGGCTACGCGCTTGCCAATCGTCTAGTAGCGACGTTTCAAAGAATGGAATGGCTTCATCAAATCGTTTAGCCAAATATAAAAATTCGGCCATATTGTAATTGGCTTGCGGGTGCTGAGCATTGATAGCCAAGGCCTTTTGATAGCACTTAACAGCAGCCTCCATCTTGCCTTGGTCGCGTAGAGTTTCGCCTAGGTTGTTATGCGCATCGGTGTAGTTAGGGAATAGCTGTATGGCCTGTTGGTAGCTGCTGACTGCGGCGTCAAGGCTGCCATGATCACGCAATGCCGTACCTAAATTAAAGTAGCCACGTGCATCTTGCGGATTGATGCTTAAGCCCCGTTGGTAACTTGCAATGGCTTCTTCCAGCTTACCTTGTTTTTGCAGGACCGTACCTAAATTGCCGTGGGCTTCAAAAAACTGCGGTTGCAAGGCAATGGTCTTACCGTAGCTGGTGACCGCGTCTTCTAATCTACCGACATTAGTGAGTGCAATGCCTAGATTAAAGTGTAAATCAGGCGTATTGGGCTGGATGGCAAGCGCCTTTGAATAACTTTCAACAGCATCGCTAAACTTGGATAAACCATCCTGCGCAATCCCCAGTATATGATGAAGGATAAATGCGTTGGGATAGCGTACAGTCAGTTTTTTTGCAGCTAACTCTGCATCTGCCAGTTTGCCTGATTGGAGCATATGCAATGCAGGTTGAATTTCAAGTTGACTAGGTTGCCGAACAGATGCTTGAGGTTGTTTTGCCATGGTTTATTTTGCTATATCTAGTGTCTGGTTAATTGAAAAAACTTAATTGCATTAACGCAATTTTAGTCTAAAAATTACTTATCACGCATTTGTAATCGGGTGGCCATTTGACGTAAAAACTTCATCGCTACTTTAGGTTCATCCAAAAGCAGCGTTTCAATATTTTCTGGATAAATTAATACCACCTCAGCTTGTTCAGAGGTCACGACCGCATCTGCAATCGTCGGCATGTTTGATAATAATGCCATTTCGCCAAAATAATCACCAGCTTCAATCGTGCGTATTACATTGTCCTGCTGCAATAACTGCACTTGCCCACTCACCATGTAATATAAGTGATGTGTTGATTCACCTTGTTTAAATATATGATCGCCTTGATGATACGTTTTTCCATAACGTTGCATCAATTTTTGTATGTAGTTAGCTTCATTTTGTGGCACGTCGTTGAACAGGCCCTTTAATAACAGCACATCCTTTTTACGTAGCGTGGCGATGAGCTCGGTGCCGAGTAAAAACACGGCAAAATTAAAATACAACCAAGTAATCGAGATGAACAGATTTTTCATGCTGCCAAACACCGAGCCGTAAGATTCGTTAACTGACAAAAATAAAGTAAAAGCAGGTCGCATCAATAGCCAAAGAATGGCAGTAAATAAGGCACCAATAAAAATATGCTTTATATATAAGCGGACTGGAAAGAACGCAAAATAAAATGCCGTAATCAGTAGCGTGGTCAAGATGAGCGAAGTGAGTGTAGCAACAATGTCATATTGCAACAGTTGGTTATTTGCCCCTAAAAATGAGATCACCTTTTCAAGCATAAGGCCGGCAAATGTGAACAAAAAGAACAGTAGCAACATGCCAGCCACGGCAATAATGTCTTTGATTTTGCGCCGGACAAATGATGGCGCTTCAACCAGCGCGGCAATGTTGTAGAAAGTAGAGCGCATTGCAGCTGCCAATGGCGTTACTGCCCACAACAACACAAACAGTCCCGCTGCCCCCCAGGCCGCCTTATGTTGAGCCGCGTTATATACCTCTAACATGATTGCGCTGCTGAATTTTGGCACCAAGTTGCCGGTAATGATGGCAAGTTTCACTACTGCATAGTCAGAACTAAATACTAAATGACTAAGTATAAAAAACATCAGTAACACCAGTGGTATCAGCGCAAACATGGCATAAAAAGAAAGAGATGCAGAGAGTCCGAGTGCATTGTGCCGTTGAAATGCACTGAACATTTCGTGCATGACAAACAACGGTGTGTTGTAACGTTGCTTCGCATAGGCTTCGCGTGGCTTATTGATTGCACTTTG
>DIZU01000091.1:10012-11055 GCA_002429455.1 Methylotenera sp. UBA6020
TAGCCTGTAACTTGGTATTCGGTTTAGAACGGGAAGTTTTTTTCATGGCTGGTATTGTCGTATGTCGTTAAATTAGTGCTTTGAGTAAATAAATAAGTGCACAGTTTAAATAATCAAAGCAGCAGCTAATTCTAATGGGACGGTATTAATTTTAGGATTTTAATAACTTAAACTTTTCAGTGGCAGCCACTAAAGCGGAAGTGATACCAACCTCCATTGCTGAATGACCCGCATCTTGAATGATGTGAAACTCTGCATGCGGCATAGCGCGGCTAAGCTCCCATGCACTCTTGGGCGGACACACCATGTCGTAACGGCCTTGCACAATAACCGTAGGAATATGCGCAAGCTGTGAAGCAGATTTTAATATAGCATCGCCATTCACAAAGCAATCGTGTTGAATATAATGAATTTGAATACGTGCTCTTGCTACTTCAGTGGCATCTTGCTCAGCGGAAGAGTTTTCTGGTGAACTGGTTGTAGTTGCGTTAGCTTCATTGGGTATTAAGCGCATGATGGCGTTTTCAAATGCATTCCACTGCTTGGCCGCTGGAACATTCACTGCAGCTTCGTCACTGAATATGCGTTGACTGTAAGCGGTTAATACATCTTGGCGCTCATCAGCCGGTAAGTAAGTGGTGAGCGCATGCCAAACCTCAGGGTAAAAATGCGCCACATCCCCTAAAAACCAATTGAGTTCCGATGGTCGACTTAAAAATATCCCGCGCAGTATCAGTCCTGTTATATGTTGCGGAAATGATAAAGCATAACTAAGTGCAAGCGTGCTACCCCAAGAACCACCAAATACCAGCCACTGTTCGACACCCAGCGCAGTGCGAATTAAATCAATGTCGGCTACTAAATCGGCAGTCGTATTTTGTTTAATAGCGCCTTGTGGCTTGCTGCGACCACAGCCGCGTTGATCAATTAAGATAATACGATAATGCGCGGGGTCAAAAAAACGACGTTGCGTCGGATTGCAGCCACTACCTGGACCGCCATTGTAAAAAAACAACAGGCTCACCAGTTGGATTTCCACAAAC
>DIZU01000072.1:0-1602 GCA_002429455.1 Methylotenera sp. UBA6020
CAAGCGCGCCAGACCATTGATCTCTTTTTTCCAGCGAATGGCAATATCCCAATCGCTATGCTGTGTTGCCGCATCTAAGGCTCGGCTACCAACCAGTATCGCCAGTTCAAGGTTTGGATCGGCTTGCAGCAGATGTTTCAATGCGTCAATTTTTAAAATATCTGCATTGCTCATGGATGCACCCATAAAAGCATCTGTGCAAGACAACTTAAGCCTCGGTAGCCTGCTATATAAATTTTTGCGTTTAGGTTCATATGATTATTTGAATTCTATAAAATAGTTTATTGCTATTTGAGTTGCTTTGCATTTTTTGTACTCACTACAGGTTTTCCAGTTTTTACTTCAATCTCTTTACGCGTGTTGCCAGCAATAGTGCCACCTTGTTTGGCGATTACTCGGTTCTGCTCCAAACCTTCAGGCTGTTTTTCCCGTGAAATCTCGGTAGTGGTTGCTTCAGCCAGCATGTTCAACACTAATTCAAGATTGGTCATGTTGTCGCGCAGACCTTCCTTTTTCAATCCCTTGGCTTGCTTGTATTGCCGTGTGGTCAAACCACTCCATGCCTTGGTGATTTCATCGGTCAAAATAGCGAATTCTTGCCCTTTTTGCACACCACGTGTTTCCCATTCGTCGGTTAGCTCCTTGCGAACCTCTATACTTTTGAGCCGCTGATTAATCCATTCTTTGGTATAGCCTTTTTTAAAGTAGGTCTCCATGGCACGATCAAAGGCTAACTCGGGGTCTTCGGTTTCTTCGATACGTTCATAGCCAACCCGTGCGAGCCATTGTTTAAAAGGCTCGGCCTTAGGTGACGGAATAGATTGAATTAAGCGCAATAGTTGCTCGGTGTCTGCTACATCGGTAAGGCGCATTTTCCCGTCTGGCGCTTGCAATTTCAAACCGTGACAATTTGTCACGGTTTCATTCCCCTCAGCCTTGAGCCGCTGCTTTAGCTTGCGCCAGTATGCAGCAGCATCAGCGCTTTCGGTCAGTACAGCAACAACGTCTACGATACTGAAAAACCAAGCATCACGTTCTGAGTCCCACTCTGAGCGGACTTGACTAGTTTCAAACAGTTTAATTGTGCTCATGAATACTTAAACCTTTACCAAACAAACTTTAAATTTAAAACATTGGAAAGCATGAGTCTCAAGGTTAATCATGTGGCTATTCGTGATAATCCATTGCTTGATAGCCGTGCTTTTTAACCAGCTCATCACGCTGGGCTGATTTATAGTCTTCTCGCACCATTTCTGCTACAAGTTCATCAAACGTAATTTTTGGTGTCCAGCCAAGTTTTTGTTTGGCTTTAGTGGGGTCACCCAACAGCGTTTCCACTTCAGTTGGCCTGAAGTATCTTGAATCTACTTGAACGATACATTTATCTTGCCAATAGCCCTTCTCTTCAATACCTGTGCCCTGCCATGTAATTTGCATATTCAGCTCTTTAGCTGCCGCATTCACAAAATCGCGCACACTGTATTGCACGCCAGTGGCAATCACAAAATCTTCAGGCACTTCTTGTTGCAACATCAACCATTGCATTTCAACGTAATCTTTAGCATGCCCCCAATCGCGCAAGGCATCTAGATTGCCCAGATA
>DIZU01000072.1:1790-3042 GCA_002429455.1 Methylotenera sp. UBA6020
GGGCTTTCGTGATTAAACAAAATACCGTTACAAGCATAAATGCCGTAGGCCTCGCGGTAATTCACCGTAATCCAGTAAGCATAAAGCTTAGCAACTGCATAGGGACTACGTGGGTAAAACGGCGTGGTTTCTTTTTGTGGCGTTTCTTGCACCAGTCCATAGAGCTCTGATGTAGAAGCTTGATAAAACTTGGTTTTTTTCTCCAAGCCTAAAATTCTAATGGCTTCTAAAATACGCAAGGTGCCAATGCCATCTGCATTGGCAGTGTATTCCGGCGTTTCAAAACTCACTGCCACATGGCTCATGGCGGCCAGGTTGTAAATTTCATCGGGTTGCGTTTGCTGGATAATTCGAATTAGATTGGTCGAATCGGTTAAATCGCCGTAATGCAATACGAAGTTTTTGTTATCCACATGCGGGTCTTGGTACAAATGGTCAATTCGATCAGTATTAAACAACGACGCACGACGCTTAACGCCATGTACGACATAGCCCTTACCTAATAAAAACTCGGCTAAATAAGCACCATCTTGTCCTGTAACACCTGTAATTAATGCAACTTTTGTCACTTTGTAATCAACCTTCCATAGTTATCATCAAACCGCACAATATCATCTTCACCCACATATTCACCGCACTGCACTTCAATAATACTTAAAGGCACAGTGCCATTGTTTGCCAAGCGATGTCGGTGCGTTTGCGGAATATACGTCGATTGATTTTCTTGCAGCGTATATTCAATTTCATTATTGCTGATAGTGGCAATACCGGAAACTACCACCCAATGCTCAGAGCGATGTTTATGCATTTGCATCGAAAGTTTCGCGCCCGGGTTAACGACGAGACGCTTGATCTTAAAATTGGCACGCTCTTCTAACACGGTATAGCTGCCCCATGGCCGATAAACAGTTTGATGAATTTCAGTAAGCGCAGGTTTGCGTGCTTTAACTTCTGCCACTAATGTTTTAATGTCTTCGGCACGGCTTCTATCGCATACTAAAGTGGCATCGGCGGTTTGAATCACCACCACATTGTTTAAGCCTAATGTGGCTAACAGCCCTGTTTCCGTCCAAATTAAACTGTTTTGCGTATCTAAGCTTACTACTTCACCATGCGTTACATTGTTATTCGCATCTTTCTCATGTCGTGCATAGATTGAATCCCAGCTACCTAAATCGCTCCAGGCCATATCCACTGGCACTACGGCTACTTTTTCGTCTTGTTTAACCAATACTTCGGCTAAGCCATAATC
>DIZU01000072.1:3146-4011 GCA_002429455.1 Methylotenera sp. UBA6020
AAGCCATAATCCATTGATAGATTAGGAAGTTTGGCATAACTCTCAGCTAAATTATCTTGATTCATTGCGCGAACTTGTTGATAAATTTCCGGCTGAAACTTTTCCAGCATGTGCATAAATGTGCTGGCCTTAAACACAAACATGCCGCTATTCCATAAATAACCATCGCTAACAAATTGTTTCGCTTTTTCCAGATCCGGTTTTTCTACAAATTGCGCTACCTGATGCACTGGCAATGTGCCGTTTAGTGGTAATGGCTGGCTGGGCTTGATGTAACCGTAGCCTGTAGCTGGCTCATGCGGTTTAATGCCTAGCAGTACTAGATAATCTTGCTCTGCAACCTGCTCTGCGGTTTGCCAAGCGCTTAAAAAAGCGTCTTCGTTATCAATGGAATGATCTGAAGCAAATACACCTATCATTGCCATTTCATCTTGTTGGTATATTTGGTAGGTAGCCCAAGCAATGGCGGGCAAGGTGTTTCTGGCACAAGGCTCAGCCAATACATTGGCAACAGCTTGCGGGAAAAGCTCGGCCAATTGCCCTTTTACTTCAAACTTATGATCTTCGTGGGTAACGGTAAATAAATTGGCAGGATCAATACGCCGTGTTAACCGTTTAGCGGTTTGCTGTAGTAATGTTTGCTCGCCATTAAGCGCCAAAAGCTGTTTAGGCCTTAAGGTACGTGATAATGGCCAAAGCCTTGTGCCAGAGCCACCACAAAGAATTACAGCGTAATTATTTTTCATGCCTATTGTTTCGCAACTGAATTAACAGACACATTTGAGTCTGAAGTTTGATCTAAAGTTAAATCTGATTTTGTTTCCTGCATCAACAAACTGATTTCTGCCTGAAGCAACTCATATTC
>DIZU01000099.1:0-4222 GCA_002429455.1 Methylotenera sp. UBA6020
ATGGTGAGTTACTGGATATCTTTTTTTCGGTGGCGCACAATCCTACACAGCTTAACCGACAAGGGCCAGATACGGGCACTCAATACCGTTCAGCCATTTTCTATACCGATGAATCTCAGAAAAATATTGCCATAGTTTACATTGTTCAGTTGAATAAATCGCATGTGTTTCCGCACGACATTGTCACCCGTGTCGACTCGTTCAAAGGGTTTTATCCCGCAGAGGGCTATCATCAGGACTTCCTGATTCACAATCCGAACTATCCATATATCGTATTCAATGATTTGCCTAAAATTGAAAACCTGAAGCGCATATTTCCTAGCAACTATCGCATGCAACCCGTGATGTTAAGCAATCCAACCCCGTAGTACATTGTTGCTGTTAATATGCTTGAGATCGCTGAAGTAATCAGAGTTTATCGGCCAAGAAGGTCATACCTGCATAGTTGCATACCATTTTAGAACCTAGAGGGCAGATACAATGTCACAGCAACAGGAGGCAATTGTTGTGCGTGCGCTTAATATCTTGGTACTAACTGCCGTTTTCGCTGGATGTGCGACAACTCCGGCCGAACGTGCTATGCAGGCTGAACGCGAAGTTGATCAAATGATTCAAGTATATGGTCCAGCTTGCGATAAACTGGGCTACAAGCAAGAATCCGATCCATGGCGGGACTGCATTCTGCATCTCGCAGCTCAAGATGATTTGAAACAATACAGCCGCTTCAACAGTTACCCGACGACTACCCAGTGCTTTGGACATCGAGGATTTTTTAACTGTACAACGTTCTGAAAAATATGGACACTGACTTCATAATAATTACCATACATCTAGTCGGGGCCCTGACGGCGGGCGGCATCATTGGGCTGGAGCGCAGCTTTCATGGGCGTCCGGCCGGATTCCGCACGCATACATTGGTCTGTTTGGCATCCAGCTTACTCATGCTGGTGACACTTTACCAATCAAAGTGGTTACCGGCGATGCCTATCGACACAATCCGCGTCGATCCGACCAGAATGGCTCAAGGGATAATGACCGGCATTGGTTTTCTCGGTGCCGGCGTGATTTTCAAAGAAGGGCTCAGTGTACGGGGGCTGACCACGGCTGCCTCAATCTGGATAACGGCCGCAATTGGCATCCTGATTGGCGTAGGCTTCTATTTTCCAGCCATTCTCGGCACCATTCTTACGCTTGGCATCCTGTCAGTTTTTCGCTGGATCGAAGCCAAGCTACCTTCTCATTGCTATGCGCATCACACCATCCGCTTCGATAGGAGCAATGCAATGGCGGAAGAACAAGTAAGAGCGTTGTTAGCGAATCACTACTTCACCGTCGCCAATATGAGCTACCGTGTTTCGGACGATGGTCTTTCATTTGAGTATCTGATGGTCATCCGGTCAGATGATCGCAACAACATGTCCACTCTGGCAGAATCTCTGCGTAAGCTTGGGGAGGTTCGCGCTTTCAGTATTTCTCCGACAGGGGATTAGCATGTAATGCGCCCAATGGCTTCGACAGATTAATCCGAATGTATCAAGCAAATCGCCCAATGAGACTGATCATTGAACATCAGCTTCCAGAGGCTTATAGGCTGTTTTAACGTATGATTTGCGTCCGTACTTGCTATTCATTATTATATGGACGGGCAACGCCTAACTTCAATACTCTAAAAGAAAAACAACATGCCAAAATCAACTTTCACAATATTATTATACGGACGCATGTGTCCGCTTTATAACTGTTAGGCAGCATGCACATAGGACGCAAAATGAACGCTCCCGCAAGCTCAAAGCCCTCGTTGCTCGAACCTATGTACGTCTTCGAACTTTGGTCGTTAGCCGACAACGTGAGAGATCAATGTGAGAAAGTCTTCGCGGCAACTGAGTTGTCGCCCAACGAGACCTTTCTTCGACACTCGAAGGAGGTTCATGGCTTGATTGCTGCTCTCCTATCCAACGCTGCGAACATCAAGAAGCTTGTACGCACACAATCGTCTCAGCTGAAGGACGAGACAAAAGCCCGCTTTCAGATGCGTCAGCATCGCGCGAAGCTGCTGACCGATTTGCTAGATGGAATAGCACTCGACGAACTTCTGAACGTGAAGATCAGGAACACGCTCGAGCACTTCGACGAGTACTTGGACGAGGCGGACGAACTTCTCACGACAAAAGGGCATCCAACAGCCACGCTTGCAATGAGCAACATGGTCCTATCGCATTGGGAGTACTTGGCCGATGAGAAAGTATTTCCAATTCGGGTCTACATCGCCAGCGAGAAGAAGTTCTACAACATGAAGTGGTCGATCGACCTCGGAAAACTGCATGCTGAGTCGCTAAAGGTGGTTGAGCGATTGAAGAGCCATCCCAAAACGCAGATAATCACGGAAGCAGGGGCGCTCGTCGTAAAGTTGAAGTAGCATGTACCGGCCCAACCCTTCCATCGAGCGGACGTTAGCCTATCCGAGATCATTATGCTGACCATTAACTTCGCCGAATTACGCAATGCTTTTGAGTTCGTAAGCTCAGGCCCTCCATCTGAGCAATATGCTTACATTTGCTTAGACACAGGTGCAATCTACTGGGTATCTAGCACGGTTGAACTGGAAGAGGAAGTGCCTGACGATCTTGAAACATCCGATCGCTATATTGCAGTGCCACACAAGAATGATCTGAAGCTTGGTCAGAATATGGCGCTGTCCTTCATCGATCAGGAGCTTCCCGATGATTACAACACCGCTGCAAGCTACTTTCGGAAAAGAGGTGCTTACAGACGCTTTAAGGACTTACTGCAAGCACGAGGCGTGCTCGAAAAATGGTACGCGTTCGAAGCCAGTGCCTCTGATGCAGCATTACTGGACTGGTGCCAACAGAGCAACATTCAGCTCATTAACGCTCTATCAGTTTAAGCCCTGATCTGCAAGTTCAATAAAAATGTTAAATGAGCCCTTAGAATCGTTAGGAACGGTCCATTCATTGCGAATTTAACCATGGAAAATGGCCGCTTTAATAACTACGACAGGCTATTTTTCCTGAAAATACGCAAGCTCTAACCTCTACTCTTGAAGCTAATTATTTACTCCCCGCCTGCGAATCCTAGTTGACCCCATGCCTCATAGCTAACGATAGCCACCGTATTGGATAGGTTCATGCTGCGATTATTTGGCTTCATTGGTATTCTCAGCTGATGGTCTAAAGCAATATTTTGGCGGACATACTCAGGCAGCCCCGCAGTTTCAGAGCCAAATAATAAAACATCGCCAGCGATGTATTCAATTTGATTATAGGTATGGGTGCCTTTTGTCATTAAGGCCAATATTCTATGCCCATCCATTGCCTTTAAAAAAGCCTCGTAATTGGGATATAGACTAACATTTGCCAGATCATGATAATCCAACCCGGATCTTTTTAAATTCTTATCTTCCAAATCAAAACCCAGCGGCTCTATCAAATGAAGATGACAACCGTTATTAGCGATGAGTCTTATAATATTCCCGGTGTTTTGCGGTATATTTGGTTCATAGAGTGCAATATTGAACATAGCTTTAGGTATTTTTCTTGAAGTTTGAGGTAAGAGATACTGATAACAAATAGTCGTAATTGGAATGTATCAAACCCTGCGGCTATCTTGCTGGATGAAGCCTAGCCAAGCTGACTTTACCGGTGAAATGTAGTGGCGCAATAAACTGCGCCTATACCATTTAGAACCCTTCGGATTTCTGCCCACGCCCCAGTAAATCGACCACGGCATCATGTGCGCTCTTACCGTGAGATAACACTTGATCCACCTCGTAGGTAATAGGCATATCCACCTGCATTTTACGGGCGAGGCGGATGACCTCAGGTGTCGTATTAACACCCTCAGCAACGTGACCTAAGCCTTGTAAAATGTCAGTGAGCGATTTACCGCTGGCTAACTGCAAACCAACCTCGCGGTTGCGGGAGTATTGGCCGGTGCAGGTCAAAATCAAATCCCCCGCACCTGCCAGACCCATAAAGGTTTCCGGAGATGCGCCTAACGCCACACCAAAACGTGTCATTTCCGCCAAACCGCGGGTAATCATGGCTGCGCGTGCATTGTTACCAAAACCCATGCCATCCGAAATACCTGCGGCAATCGCCATTACGTTTTTAACCGCGCCGCCTACAGAAGCGCCAATCACGTCTGTCATGTGATAAACGCGTAAATTAGCGCCATGTATCAATAGAGCAGCTTCATTAGAAAA
>DIZU01000099.1:4453-5341 GCA_002429455.1 Methylotenera sp. UBA6020
GGGCTCTAGACCTTTATGTGCCCAGATAATAGGAAGCTTGCAGCCAAGCTGCTTGATATCTTTAAGAATGCCTCTAAAGCCGGCAGTAGGCACCACAGAAAGGATAAGGTCCGCACCGTGTAATGCCGCTTGCAAATCATCTTCTACTTGCAACTGATCATTAAACTTGAAGTCACCTAAGTACAGCGGATTGGCGCGCGCCTTGCGCATACCAGAAACGTGACCGGCATTACGCGCCCATAGCGACACTCGATGGCGCTGGCTAATGTTCATCGCAAGTGCCGTGCCCCAAGCACCGGCGCCTAGAACTGCAATTTTCGCCATCTAGTTAAATTTCCACATCTGATTAAAACCCGTCATTTAATTGAAACCCTAATTAAATCCCCAAGTGGATGACATTAAAATATAGCCAGTTACACCATCGCGATGTTTAACTTTAAGCCAACCATTATTGAGTTTCACATCAACCACTTCTAGCGCTACATTTTTTTCCAAGGTCGCCACTAAGCCAGATGCAGCATCTGCGGCTTGCCTGATTTCTGCGTTATTGACGATGACGATCACCGTATGTTTTTCAGAAAGCTGTTTTGCCTCGATCCAACTGATACTGCCTTGTGCATCGCGCACTTTCAGCCAATCACCCAGATTGACAATAATCTCAACTGGGTAATATTGACTGAGTAGCAAGATTTTTTTAGCAGCACTGGAAGGCGCATCATAAAGTACCGCTTTAGGCACGGCCACAGAGCGGAACTCTAGCGCAAAAGCGGAAACTGGCATTAACGTCATCAGCCAGATCAATGGCAACCATACTACCGCCAGAATGTTCTTGCGCTTGAGGCCTAAAAAACTATGTTGCGACATCAAAAGCTTAGTGTTTTGCAGCAG
>DIZU01000099.1:5465-6248 GCA_002429455.1 Methylotenera sp. UBA6020
GCAGCAGTTTTTTCAGCCAGTTCAGCTTGCTGCTGTTTTTGTTGCGCAAACAACGCTTCAAAATTGATTGGATTGAGTAATACTGGTTGAAAACCGGCACGCACCACTAAATCAGACACGGTTTCACGTGCGTAAGGGAACAGGATATTTGGGCAAGTAATGCCGGCAATCATTTCCATGTTTTCATCTGGCACATTGCGAATTTGGAAAATACCCGCTTGTGTCACTTCAACCAAAAACACGGTTTTGTCTTCAATTTTCGAGGTTACTGTGACTTTAATCGCCACTTCAAACACGCCCTCTTCAAGCATTTGAGCAAAATTTCCCAACTCAATGCTCACTTTTGGCTGGGTGCGGTCAGTAAAAATCTGCGGCGCATGAGGAATCTCTAATGAAGCATCTTTGACATAAATTTTTTCAATACTGAAACCAGCTTGTTGACTTTGTTCTGCGTTGTTATCTTCTTGTGCCATAATTTTCTACTTAAATAAGGGGTTAATTGAATTAAAGATTGATTGAACAATTTGCTATTTTAACAGAATTTGCATGGCTAGACTTTACCTAGCCAATAAGGGATCTAGTCCACCGGCTAAATCCAGCGCGCGCAATTCATCAAAGCCGCCAATATGGCGGTCATCAATATAAATTTGCGGGACAGTCCGACGACCTGTTTTTTGCATCATTTCCACACGCTGCTCAGGCTGTAAATCAACACGAATCTTGTTGATATTTTCGACGCCCTTACTGACTAATAAACGTTCAGCATTAATGCAATAAGGGCAA
>DIZU01000099.1:6380-9881 GCA_002429455.1 Methylotenera sp. UBA6020
GTAAATTCGGCCTTGCGCAAAATATCACAGGCCTTGGCCGACCGTGCGCCACGCTGGCAATTCACCAGTATGGCTTTACTTTTATACTTTTTAAGTTCGCCTAAACGTGTCGCCAAGTCAGCCACGGGGATATGCTTGGCATCGGTAATGTGGCCATTTGCAAACTCAGCGTCGTCACGGACATCTAACACCAACGCATGGGAACGATTAATCAAAGTTACCGCTTCTGCTGCGGTAAGATTAGGAACACCGCCCGCGCTTTTTTTGAGCATGGGTAATAACAACATGATGCCAGAACCTATCGCCAAACCAATTAACCAGATATTACTTTTAATAAACTCCACACACTTCCTTTCGAATTTTGATACGTTTAATATGGCGACATCGCGCCCAAATACAATACAAGCGCAATAGACGCTCAATACAAATTTTATAAGCAGATTTTACGTGTAAATAAGCTAAAATAGTGGCATCGCAATCAAAATATTAAAGCAATAATATTAAGGCAAAATACTATGTCCTCGACCACCAACCCTACCCCGGTATGCCTGCTGATTCTAGACGGCTTTGGCTATCGTGAAGAAAGTACCGATAACGCAATTGCGCAAGCACGTAAACCTAATTTAGACGCACTTTTGCATAGTCACCCACACACGTTGATTAACGCGTCTGAGCATTACGTGGGCTTGCCAGAGGGGCAAATGGGCAACTCTGAGGTTGGACATCTCAATATAGGGGCAGGTCGTGTAGTGTTTCAGGATTTTGAGCGCATCAATAATAGCATTGCCAGTGGCGAATTTTTTGAACATGCCACGTTAAAACCTGCATTGCTAAACATCAAAAACAATCATAAAGCCTTACATATTTTTGGGCTTTTATCTGACGGCGGCGTACACAGCCATCAAGACCACATTCATGCCATGCTGGAGATGGCGGCCAAACTAGGCTTGAGCAAAGTATATGTGCATGCCTTTTTAGATGGCCGCGATACGCCTCCTATCAGTGCCGCACCTTACTTATCGGCGCTTGAAGCCAAAATTAAAGCATTAGGTGTAGGTAAAATCATCTCCATCTGTGGCCGTTTTTATAGCATGGATAGAGATAAACGCTGGCCGCGGGTTGAAGCGGCTTACGCATTGATCACCGAAGGTTTAGGCGAATTCACCTATGCGACGGCAGCAGAAGGTTTGCAAGCAGCCTATGCCCGCAGTGAGACGGATGAGTTCGTAAAACCCACCGCTATCCGCAAGCCTGATGATGCGCCTATCCACCTGGAGGATGGTGACTTGGTGGTCTATATGAACTTCCGGTCTGACCGTGCGCGCCAGCTGACGCATGCGCTACTCAGCGAGGAGTTTGACGGCTTTCACCGCCGTCATGTGCCTAAATTGGCTGGTTACTTTACGCTGACGATGTTTGATAAAAAAGAAACCAAAGCCACGGTTATTTTTCCACCCTATGCGATTAAAAACACGTTTGGTGAATATCTATCCGGCTTAGGTCTGACGCAACTGCGTATTGCAGAAACTGAAAAATACCCGCATGTGACCTTCTTTTTTAACGGCGGTGAAGAAACGGTCTTTCCCGGAGAAGACCGCATCCTGGTGCCATCACCGCAAGTTGCCACTTATGACCTGCAGCCGGAGATGAGCGCATTTGAACTGACTGACCGGCTTGAAGAAGCGATTTTAAGCCGCAAATACAATGCCATTATTTGCAACTATGCCAATGGCGACATGGTTGGCCATACCGGTAGCCTGCAAGCGGCTATCAAGGCGATTGAAACCTTAGACACTTGTGTTGGCCGTGTCGTGAAAGCCATGCAAAGCATCGGTGGAGAGGTCATTATTACTGCGGATCACGGCAATGCAGAAGTGATGTATGACCTTGAAAACAATCAGCCGCATACACAACATACCACCAACCTGGTGCCACTTATTTACATCGGTCGCCCAGCAACGCTAGCAGCAGACGGCGCACTTTCCGATTTAGCACCGACGTTGCTGCAAATGATGGGCGTTGCGCAGCCGAGTGAAATGACGGGGAAAAGCCTCGTTCACCTTGCAAATTAACTTATTTTGAAAACCAACTCATTCGATCTCAAGCCATTGAATCGCTTTCGTTTTAACCAACTGACCAGTTACGCCGCCTTAATGGCTCTGTTGCTTGTGCATGCTTCGTTTGCATTTGCCGCAAAAAAAACTGAGCCGCCTAAACAAGAATTAAGCGATTTACAGCAACGTCTAGAAGCGCTTAAAAAGGATCTGGACAACTCACAAGAAGCCCATAAAGATGCCGCGGATGCACTTAAAGAAAGTGAAACCGCCATCAGTGAAGCCAATAAAAAACTGTTTGAGATCAATCACCGGCAACAACAGAATAAAAATACACTGGCGCAATTAAAAGCGGATTCGGACTCCGCAAATCAAATACTTTCACAGCAGCAGAAGCTGTTAAGCAGCCAACTTTATCAGCAATATATTCATGGCCAGCAAAGTTATGTGCAAATGATTTTGCAAAGTGAGCGCCCAAGTGAAATTGCACGCGATGCGCATTACTTTACCTACATTGCAAAAGCGCGCGCTGAGTTGATTACCAAGATGCAGGGCAACTTGACCAAAATCAGCCAGCTTAATGAAGAAACCTCCGCTGCACTTAAAGAAGTCGCGGAGCTAAAACAAAAACAAATGGATGAAAAACGCACTTTAGAGCACCAGAAACTGGCAAAATCGAAAGTGGTGAACACCCTTTCACAACAAATTGTCTCGCAACGCGGTGAAATCAAAAAGCTGAGTCGCGATGAAAAACGGCTTTCTGAATTAGTGGAGCGTTTGGCAAAAATTATTCCGCCAACTCCCAAGAAGACTGCACATAAACGCGTAGCAACTCAAAACAATCCATCGAAAAAAACCGCGCCTATAGACCTTGCTGAAGAGAATAAACCAGCAAAAGAAATTGTAGCAAATAACGACACCTTGCCCAGTAATGAGTTCGTGGGCGCCAATTTCGCCACCCTTAAAGGCAAGCTTCGATTACCGGTACGCGGCGACGTGACCAACCGTTTTGGTGCCAGCCGCGAAGACAGCGGCATCTCCTGGAAAGGCTTGTTCATTAGGGCTAGCGCAGGTGCGGAAGTCAAATCGGTGGCTACTGGTCGCGTGGTATTTGCTGACTGGCTACGTGGTTTTGGCAACTTGATCATCGTCGATCATGGTGATGGGTACATGAGCTTATACGGCAATAATCAGGCTGTATTAAAACAAGTGGGTGATACTGTGCATGCCGGTGACGCTATTGCCTCGGTAGGCAATAGCGGTGGTAATGAAACAAACGGGCTTTATTATGAGCTGCGCCGCCAAAGCCGCCCTTTTGATCCGCTCAGCTGGAGTCGCTTGAATTAGACTCACTTGAACCGGAACAGCAACGATTCAAATGTAATCAGATGACTCCCGGTTGCTTGAGGCTTCTAATTAGCATAATGACCCGTCCTAAAATAGGTTG
>DIZU01000031.1:0-7944 GCA_002429455.1 Methylotenera sp. UBA6020
AAGAGACAGGGCTTTAAGTGCAGAAATAGCTGGCGTGTTAATTTCCAAATCAGCGGCAGCTTGTGCTAACTGGTTCGTCAATAATCCGGCAAGCACCAATAATCCCAATAAAATACTCTTCATATTTTTTAACATACATTACTCCTTATTTCGCCGGTGTTGATGCTGGCGTAGACGCAGGATCAACCGTATTAACAGGTTTATCACCATTTTTAAGCTGCCAAACATCGTCAATGATCTTATCTGCGGCTTTTTCTGCGGCAGCGGCAGGAAAGTAAATATTGATAGTGACGCATGCGGGCAATATGCACGCCAATGCCAAACCAACCATCCAATTTTTCATCATCAATCCTTTTTTATTAAACGGCTTATTTATTAAACCACTGGCTTTAACTGCTTTTAAGTTGAAAATTTTACTTAACAATGGCCTTGCTATTGCTATCTATCACGCGTTTAAGGCGCCCCAACAAATCACTCCAACCCACAGTTTGATTGTACCCCATCACCGTAATAGCAGGGATACCACTACCCTTAACGATTACATACCCCTGTGGCGTTGACTCAATGCCGCCCATTTGACAAATATCGTTGTGTAACTTGCAACTTAAACCTAATTTTGCGTAGTTAAATTGCCCAAAAAAACGCAGAAAACTACGTTGTATTGCAGCAGCGGCACCTGCACCACCTAGGGCAGATATATTTTCCACCGCGCGCTGTGATATTTTTTTGGGATATTTTCCAGCGCTACTTTGCACCATCGCATCAAATTTTGCAGGCTTCCAGTTTTGCATTTCCAAACCGTTAATATCACCATCCAGCTTGCCTTCAATCGCACCAAACGAGAAAGTCCGCGTTAAATCACCTAAATCTAAATTGCGCAATGCGATATCTGCATTGAGTTTTGGCGTCTTACCTAGCGGCTCTTGCATAGTCAGTTGCGTCACGGATGCCGTGCCGTGAAATACATTCAGCAACACGCGACCATCTGTGGTTAAAACACCATTATTGTAAGTCACTAAAGGAATTTCAGCTGAAGCTGTACCCTGCATGCGTGGCAACTGCAGGCTGGCACTAAAATCAGCCATGGAAATAGGTTCAAGCTTGGCGCGCAAATGCCAATACCATTGCGCACCTATGTGCGCGGCAGAAATGTCAGACAAATTCAATGCGCCATCTAAAATCGGCAGCCTGATGTTGGGTGATGTGAGCGCATAACGATTCACCTCCGCTTGTATATTGGTGTTACCCAAAGGCAAATTGAGCAGCTCACCACTTTCATAACCAAAACTCACATTTTTTGGCTCATCATAGCTCCAGGGGATGTTGGCATTGACTTTGTAAAATGCAAATTTCTGGTTTTTATCAGCAATATCTACATCGCTCAGGTGCATTTCAAACGACTTCAATTCCGAATTTTTTACTTCAACTTTCAGTGCTACCTTACCTTCAATATCGGCATTATTAAAAGCCGTTTTCTCTAAAAAAGGCTTAAATAACAATGGATAAGCTGTGCTTAAATCCAAACTTGGCAAGTTGCCATTAAAACTGACCAGCTTGTAATCAGCCAAGCGTATTTGGCCATTAAAATTAAGCTCACCTACGTTTTTAATTTTCAGGTTCGCACTATCAAAACTCAGCAAATCGTCTTCTAGCTTACCGCTTGCAACAAACTGATGACCACCGTTAGCCATATAAAATGGCTGCCAGAACACTTCCCCCGCTTGCCAATCAAGCGCAGTGTTCCATGCCCAAGTGTGCCCGACCTGCCTTGCTGTAATCGCGACTTTGCCCGTGAATTTTTCTGCGGCATGCAAGCCAGCTTCATCGCTGAAACTGGCATTGTTTAAGTGCAGCTCTGCGCTTACATCTGGTATGCCATTAACCAGCAAGCGATTGATTTCTATACTAAAAGGCAAATTAATATGTGTGGTTTTAAATAGGCCTTGGGCGCAACCCCAATGTCCGGCTTGAATATTTTGGGGTAGGTTACAAATAAGGCTGACTTGCGCCCAGTCTTTATCAGACTTTTGCTTAAGTGCTGATTTTAAGCTTAAAGTAGGTGAAGCTTTGTTAAGGTCTAGTTTAAGCGAAACATTTTGCGCATCACCTTTTGGATGCTCAATATGCTCAGCACGAATAGAAATTTGAGTAATTGCCTGTGCAGCCAGGCTATACAACATCATGCTGCAAATACCAGCAGATTTAACAAAGTATGTTTTTAAGCAAAACACTCTAAAAAAACCTGTTTTTATACAAGACACGGTCTAACTAAAAGTAGACGCAAGCAATTCTAATAAGAAGAGATATTGCCGCATGCTTATCGCTACGCTGGGTAAACACCTGTGGAAAGGTACCTGTCGCCTCGATCGCAAACGATAGACACGATCACCGCGTTTTCCAATGTTTTAGAAAGTTGCAGCGCTGCATACAAAGCCCCACCTGATGAAACCCCGGCAAAAATACCTTCTTCTGCCGCCAAGCGACGCATGGTTTTTTCGGCATTATTTTGACCAACGTAAATCAAATCATCCACACGCTTAGGGTCATAAATCTTGGGTAGATATTCTTCCGGCCATTTACGAATACCGGGGATTTGTGCGCCCTCTTCAGGCTGCACACCAATAATTTGTATGTTGGGGTTTTGCTCTTTCAAATAGCGTGAAACGCCCATAATCGTACCGGTGGTGCCCATGCTAGATACAAAATGCGTTACCTGTCCTTCAGTATCACGCCAAATTTCCGGGCCTGTACCTTCATAATGCGCAAGCAGGTTATCTGTATTGCCAAATTGATCCAGCACAATACCTTCGCCCTCTGCCTGCATCTTCATTGCAACATCACGCGCAAGCTCTATACTGCCATCTTTAGGCGTCAGCACAAGCTCTGCTCCGTAAGCTTTCATACTTTGACGGCGTTCAATGCTCTGATTTTCCGGCATAACCAATATCATTTTATAGCCACGCATTGCCGCCACCATCGCCAACGCTATGCCGGTATTGCCGCTGGTAGCTTCAATCAAGGTATCACCGGGTTTGATATCGCCGCGCGCTTCTGCATGCATTATCATGCTGTAGGCTGGTCTATCTTTCACTGAACCCGCAGGGTTGTTACCTTCCAGCTTAAGTAGAATGGTATTGCTGGTATCGCCAGCCATGCGTTGTAGCTTCACCAGTGGCGTATTGCCTACAAAGTGATCTATTGTTTTAAAGTTTTGGGGTTTGACTGTCATGGTGTTTTAATTTTCTTATAGGTTTTTAGCAAGGCAATTTTTTAATTGGATTTTTTTGTTAAGCATTTGGCTAAGTAAAGGGCGTAAGCCGCAAAGCCAATAAATGCAATCAACGATAACTGCGGTATAGTCAGTCCTAGAAAAGTCCAGTCAATTGCAGCACAATCGCCCGTGCCACGAAACACTAAAGTCAACGCCTTCTGTAACGGAAAATTCTCAAACATATAGTTAAACTCTACGCCACAATCGGCAATCATAGTATCGCGATGCGCTTGCAACCACCAATGACGAGTCGCCACAGCAGCCCCACCCAAAGCGGTGAGCACAAGTAGTAAGGTATAAATATTACGTCCGAGTTGTGCGGGATTTTGAATGGCTGCGGTTAAAAATATCAGCCCTAAGCCCATCAACACCATACGCTGCGATATACACAATGGGCAAGGTTCCAGGTGATATTGCGTTTGTATCACTAAAGCCAACCCCACCAAACCAAAGCTTGCGATAAAGCCTAAAAAATAACCTGCTCTACCACCGAATAATTTGCTGCATAATTGACTTGTCATCTTAATTAACACCTATAATATTTACATGAATTGTAACGGATTAAACGCATTTTGACAGAGCAAAACCATCAAGAATTACGCAGCAAAAGCACAAATAATAAAATCATGACCGTCTCCGAACTTAATCGTTTGGCACGCAACGTGTTAGAACAAAGTTTTCCGCTATTTTGGATATCGGGCGAAGTCTCTAACCTCACCCGCGCGGCAAGCGGTCACTGGTACTTTTCTCTTAAAGACGTCGGTGCACAAGTCCGCTGTGTGATGTTCAAAGGTCGCAACAGCTATTTGGACTGGTCACCCAAAGAAGGCGACAAAGTCGAAGCGCGCTGCACGGTTACACTTTATGAAGCACGCGGTGACTTTCAACTTACCATCGAATTCTTGCAACGTGCCGGCTTAGGCGCACTGTTTGAAGCGTTTGAAAAGCTTAAAGCCAAATTGCAACAGGAAGGCTTATTTGACATTGCGTTTAAAAAGCCGCTGCCTGAACATCCCAAACAAATTGGCATTGTCACCTCTCCCGATGCCGCCGCGCTTAGGGATGTTTTGACTACGCTAAAACGCCGCATGCCAAGCATTCCGATTGTAATTTACCCAGTACCAGTGCAAGGCAAAGGCGCCGCTGCGCTGATTGCAAAAGCCATTCAACAAGCCAGCCAACGCGCAGAATGTGATGTGCTGATTATTTGCCGTGGTGGCGGCAGCATTGAAGACTTATGGCAATTTAACGAAGAAGTCGTCGCGCGCGCCATCGCGCAATGCACGATTCCTACCATCAGTGGCGTAGGTCATGAAACCGACTTCACCATTTGTGATTTTGTGGCAGACATGCGTGCTGCCACGCCTACAGCCGCGGCTGAACTGGCTACACCATCGCGTGACGCTCTTCTTAATGCGCTAAACCAACTGAAACAGCAACTCGCAAAAAACATACAATACTTATTAAGCCAACGTGCACAAACGTTAGATTACCTAGCACGCCGACTACTTTCACCTTTACAACAAATTGAGCAACAAAAATCCCGGCTGGCACAAATCGCATATCGTTTAAATGCCAGCATCAATCAACAGCTACAAACCAAGCAACACAATTTGATTCGCCTCAGCCAAAATTTACGACACCTTAACCCGCAAGCGGTGCTCACGCGCGGCTACGCATTTGTGCAAAATAAAGCAGGAATGATTATTAGCGCAAGCCAGCAATTACACAGCGGCGATGAAGTTACCCTGACATTCGGCGTAGGTTCCGCAGATGCCACAATCAACAAGACCAGTGAGCTTTAGCGTGTAATATGCAATGTTACCAAAAAAAAATATTGGTTTAGTATTTAAGTTGATTGATAATGGCAACCTTATCAAACTTAACCTCATTTTTAATGTCATCTACTTCCGGCAGTAAAACAAAACTTTCTGCACTGACCTTAGCCGCGCTAGGCGTGGTATTTGGTGATATTGGCACTAGTCCTTTATATACCATCAAAGAGGTGTTTTCTGCTGGCACTCATCCTGTGCCGCTCACTGAAGCCAATATGTATGGCATTTTATCGCTGATTTTTTGGGCGCTGATTATGGTAGTGTCGGTCAAATATGTCGCATTTATTATGCGTGCAGATAATCGTGGCGAAGGCGGCATTATGGCCTTACTAGCACTGGCCAGCCGTAATGCAGGAGATAATTTTAAAAAGCAACATACGATTATGTTGTTAGGTATTTTAGGGGCATGTATGTTTTATGCCGACGGCATGATCACCCCCGCTATTTCAGTATTGTCAGCGGTAGAGGGTTTAGAGTTAGCCGCGCCTATGTTACACCCGCTAATATTACCAGTGACCTTAGTCGTGTTATTCATTCTATTTTGGGCACAAAGCAAGGGCACTGCATTAGTCGGTGCTTTTTTTGGCCCAATTATGCTGCTTTGGTTTGGCACCTTAGGCGTATTAGGTCTTAATAGTATTCTGCAAAACCTCTCTATTTTGCATGCACTGAACCCTATTTATGCTATCCAATTTTTTGCAGTGAGTCCGTGGATAGCCTTTGTCGCATTGGGCGCTGTGGTACTTGCCGTAACAGGGGCTGAGGCACTATATGCAGACATGGGACATTTTGGGCGTTTCCCAATTCGTTTGGCTTGGTTTAGTTTTGTGTTACCAGCCTTGATTCTCAATTACTTCGGGCAAGGGGCATTAATACTACAAAACCCAGAAACCGTTAAAAACCCATTCTACCTGCTGGCGCCTGAGTGGATGCTTTATCCGCTTATCGTGTTAGCGACACTTGCCGCGGTAATTGCATCGCAAGCAGTGATTACAGGCGCATTTTCAGTATCACGCCAAGCGTTGCAATTAGGCTATTTGCCACGCATGCACGTCGAGCACACCTCAGAAAGTCAACAAGGACAAGTTTATATGCCTCGCGTTAACTGGGGCTTAATGCTGGCAGTCATGGCGTTAGTGATCGGCTTTGGTTCATCTGGCAAGTTAGCCGCTGCCTATGGCATCGCGGTAACAGGCGACATGGTGATTACCACCTTGTTAGCGGGCATTGTGTTCCACAACATTTGGGGCTGGAGCAAACTGCGTACCGGCGCACTTATTACGCTATTTTTAACGATCGACATTGCATTTTTTAGTGCCAACGTGCTAAAAATTCCTGATGAGTGGCTGGGTACCACTGGCAATTGGCATTGTGATTTTCACCTTGATGATTACTTGGAAAACAGGCCGCACGCTACTTTATCAACACCTCAAAAATGAAGCCATGGCACTCGAACCTTTTATTGAGGCCATAGGCGCACATCCGCCAGCGCGCGTACCAGGCACAGCGTTGTTTTTGACCCCCAACCCGGATGGTGTGCCACATGCCATGTTGCACAACCTGAAACATAACAAAGTGTTGCATGAAAAAGTAGTGATTCTGACCGTTAAGTTTTTAGACTTCCCGCATGCCCCTAGTGAAGAACGAGTAGAAGTAGAGGCGCTACCACATGACTTCTACAAGGTGACTGTACGTTATGGTTTTAAGGATGAACCAGACCTACCGCGTGACTTAAAACTATGTGCTGAACAAGGCTTGGTATTAGAAGCAATGGATACCTCATTCTTCATTGGTAAGGAAATTCTCATCGCCAACGAAAATCCTGAAATGGCATTTTGGCGCAAAAAAATCTTTATTGGTTTATTCCGATCTGCCGAAACCATTACCAACCAATTCAAGTTACCGCCAAATCGCGTTGTCGAACTTGGTTCACAAGTGTCATTTTAGATTCAAGCCAGACTCGTAAGTGTCTTTCATTAAGCACGAGCTTAGTTCGATGGGCTCAAACCTCTTTTTGTACTACCCAATAGCCGCTAAAAGGGACTGAAGCAGATAGAATTGGCTTGTAACTCGCTGCCCGAGCGAGTTACAACTCATATGCTACCGTGACACGGCAAAAAATGAGCGAATTAAACAGAGCCAAACAAGCCGAGTTCTTTAGCACCTGCCCTTACTAACGAAAACCGTATTGCAGATTTACGCGTACTTGCTCCAAAAGTACGTCCACTGTACGAGGCTGCAAAAGCTGGCACTGTTAAATAACATGAGCTAACTGCGGGTTATCAATCACATTGAAATGTGTAATTCAGGGTTCATTCTGAATCTTTATTAGTTTAGGGTAAAATAGCGTTTTCGCTTTTTACTTTTTTATTTGGAATAATATCTACAACATCATGAGTCAACTACAAAACATTATTGAAGGCGCATTTGAAGATCGCGCAAATATCAATCCAGCAAATGCCAGCCCTGAAGTAAAAGAAGCAGTTGCCAGCGTGATAGCTGACCTTGATGCGGGCAAGCTGCGTGTTGCATCACGCATTGGCACTACCCAGGATTGGGAAACACATCAGTGGCTAAAAAAAGCGGTATTACTCTCATTCAGACTGGATGACAACGTACTGTTAGATGGCGGTTGCACCAAGTATTTTGACAAAGTGCCGCCAAAATTTGCCGATTATACTGAAGAAGATTTCAAAGCCGGCGGCTTTCGCGTGGTACCGAATGCGATTGTGCGTCGCGGTTCATTCATCGGTAAAAATGCTGTGCTCATGCCTTCATACGTCAACATTGGCGCTTACGTGGGCGAAGGCACCATGGTTGACACTTGGGCAACCGTGG
>DIZU01000031.1:8105-8294 GCA_002429455.1 Methylotenera sp. UBA6020
GTATTAGAGCCGGTACAGGCCGGCCCAACCATCATTGGCGACAACTGCTTTATCGGTGCCCGTTCTGAAGTGGTTGAAGGCGTGATTGTAGAAGACAACTGCGTAATTTCCATGGGCGTTTATATTGGTCAATCGACCAAAATCTACGACCGTGAAACCGGAACATTTACTTATGGTCGCGTACCGGCT
>DIZU01000031.1:8522-9110 GCA_002429455.1 Methylotenera sp. UBA6020
TGGTTCAGTGGTGGTGTCAGGTAATTTACCGTCTAAAGATGGTAGCTACAGCCTTTATTGTGCCGTTATCGTGAAAAAAGTGGATGAAAAAACATTAGGCAAAGTCGGTATTAACGAGTTATTGCGTGGTATTTAATTTTTACATTAATTTTCGCGATTAAACCCGCTTAGAGTGTCAGTTGTTTGACACTTCATTAAAAACTAGCATCCAAACACCTGCCTTGCGCGGGTGTTTGTTTTTTTACCCCCCTACTTGACCGGCCAATTGCTAGTTGACTAGTTAAACAGGGGCGTTAAAAAAATTGTAAGTTCTGCACTTTACAGTAATACTGTTAAAATACGTTTTTACCTGAAACGTTTATCTCAAACGCCAAACGCATGCAACTATTTGGTATTCCAAACTGTAACACCGTTAAAAAAGCCCGTGATTGGCTGACTAACAATAGTGTTGCCTACGAGTTTCATGACTTCAAAAAAAATGGCGTTAACCAAGCGTTAATTGAAAGCTGGTTGAATCAAATGCCTTGGGAAAAACTCGTGAACCGCGCTGGGATGACTTGGCGAAACTTATCTGATGCTGAGAAAATA
>DIZU01000031.1:9200-12108 GCA_002429455.1 Methylotenera sp. UBA6020
CTCAAAGATGCACCTTCCGCACTCAATCTAATGTTGGAAAAATCATCGGTTATCAAACGACCAGTATTGGTAAAAGATGGAAAAATCTTAAGTTTAGGATTTACTGAAGCCGCCTATGAAGAGTTATTAAAATGAATCAACCATCACACAGCAAAACGTTAAGTCTGGCGATTGACCTGCTCTCTCGCCGCTCGAATACGCCTGAAGATGCAGGCTGCCAAGAACTCATGATTTCACGTCTGGAACCGCTCGGCTTCAAGATCGAACGCATGCGTTTTGGCAATGTAGATAATTTGTACGCCAGGCGCGGCACAACGGGGCCCCTACTCGTGTTTGCAGGGCATACCGATGTAGTGCCAACCGGTCCGCTCGACAAATGGCACACGGCGCCATTTGAGCCCACCATTAAAGATGGCATGCTGTATGCGCGCGGCGCGGCCGATATGAAAACCTCATTAGCGGCATTCATCACCAGTATTGAAGAATTTATCGCTGAAAACCCAAACCACGCCGGCTCCATTGGTTTGCTGATTACGTCTGACGAAGAAGGTGTTGCCGTAGATGGCACGGTAAAGGTAGTCGAAGCGTTAAAAGCGCGTGGCGAGTTGATTGATTATTGCATTGTAGGCGAACCTACCAGCAACAAAGTAGTAGGTGACATGATTAAAAATGGCCGCCGCGGTTCGCTGTCCGGCAAGTTGGTTGTTAAAGGCGTGCAAGGCCATATTGCTTACCCGCATTTGGTCAAAAACCCGATCCATATGGTTGCCCCTGCCATTAAAGACATGGTGGAAACGGTATGGGATAACGGTAACGAATACTTTCCACCAACCTCATGGCAAATATCCAATATGAACGGCGGCACAGGCGCGACCAATGTAGTACCGGGTGAAGTGGAAATTTTATTCAACTTTAGATTTTGTACTGCCAGTACCGAAGCCAATTTAAAAGAACGTACGCACGCCATTTTAGATAAATATGCGCTGGAATATGATTTGGAATGGGAATACTCACCGCCGTATATCACACCGCGCGGCAACTTGGTTGAAGCAATTACTGGAGCGATCCAACAAGCTTATGGCGTAACGCCAGAGCTATCCACTACCGGCGGCACCTCAGACGGGCGATTTATTGCGAACATTTGCAAGCAGGTAATTGAATTTGGCCCACTGAATGCAACTATCCATAAGCTAAATGAATGTGTAGGCGTAGCGGATATTGAACCGCTAAAAGAAACCTATAAATTAACGCTACAAAAACTACTTACTTAGAAAAATGTAATGACGAATAACAATACTACAATTAATGAACTACTCACCATCCGTGATTGGATTCGCTCTGCTGTCAGCCAATTTGAAGCTTCTGACATATTTTACGGCCATGGAACTGATAACGCTTACGATGAAGCTGTGTGGCTGATCATGAGTGCGTTACATTTACCCATGGACACGCTCGAAAATTTCTTAGATGCTCGCCTGACAACAACAGAACGTACCAAGCTAGCAGGCTTTATTGAACAACGGATTACCCAGCACACCCCTACTGCATACTTAGTAAAAGAAGCTTGGTTACAAGGCCTAAAATTTTATGTAGATGAACGTGTACTCATTCCACGTTCGTTCATTGCGGAATTGTTAAATAACGATTTAAGCCCTTGGATCGAATTTCCAGAAATGATAGAAAGCGCTGCCGATATTTGCACTGGCAGTGGTTGTTTAGGCGTGTTGCTCGCAAGTGCTTTTCCTAATGCAGCGATTGATGTGATTGATATTTCACAAGATGCCATTGATGTGGCCAACATCAATATCGCCAACTATGGTTTAGAGGCGCAAGTCACGGCCATTAAATCAGACATGTTCAGCGCACTCCATGATAAAGAAAATGGCTGCAAAAAATATGATGTCATCATCAGCAACCCGCCCTACGTTGATGCACCATCCATGGCCGCATTGCCTGCAGAGTATCAAAATGAACCCCAACTAGCATTAGGCAGCGGTGTTGCAGGTCTAGACCATACCCACACCCTCTTGCGTGAAGCGGCAAATTATCTTAATGAAAATGGCATATTGATTGTTGAAATCGGCCATAATCGCGACGCACTGGAAGCCGCCTACCCAAATATGATATTTAATTGGTTAGAAGTTTCATCAGGCAATGAATTTGTATTTTTACTTACCCAGTCTCAACTCAAGACACAGCTAAAATAGGCACCCCAAACTTTGAATAATACTTCTGGGAACATCACCCAAACCATCAGCTGGTTAGAAGCTGGTAAAACTAAAACGGATATATGGCATTCTGAAAATGATGCACCAGTACCTAAAAAAGTACAAGTTACAGACGACACCATCAAGGCAGATGACGCCTATAAGCTGTGTTGCGAAGGCACAGCCTTACTTTGGCGCGGTGATTTTCAAAATGCCAAGCTACTCATGCAGGCACTGTCACGCAGAATAGATCGCCCACGTAAAAAACCAAAAAAAACAGGCAGCACCATGCTCGAGGCGTTTCATTTGCACCGCCAGGCACAATCGCAAAAAGCACGTATTTTAGGCATGTTAGTCATCGAATTAAACGTTGGCTACAACATCAACTTGCGTCGTGCGCCTGATGTAAAAGCCGCTTGCGAGCATGCCTATGGTAAAAGTACACAAACAATCGTGGTGTCGTTACGTGAGATTCTAGGTTTAGTTGGCGCATATGAGTGGAGCAAAAACGGCGTAGAAATTTCAGTGATTAACAATAAAATTCACCCGAGCTACGGCGTGTTTTCGCCTATTCGTGGTGAGTATCTGGATTTGGTAGACACTGCCCCGTTACCTACACCTTGCAATCTCGCGTTTGATATTGGCACTGGTACTGGCGTGCTGGCAGCCATACTTGCTAACCGAGGTATAACAAAAATTGT
>DIZU01000047.1:0-373 GCA_002429455.1 Methylotenera sp. UBA6020
CCTGCTGTTTTGTCGCAGACAATCCCCAATTCCTTATTTTTTTTATTACTGTGTTCTGACTCTCAAATAACCGATAAAGACCATCCGTCAGCATCAGCATACTCAGCATATCGGCCTTTCTAAGTCGCGTATAACGCTTAAGAAAACCAGGGTCATTGATGGATTGATACTGGCCTTTCTCGGCCAAGATTCCAATCAAATCAATTACATCTCTAAACCCTAAATTTACTCCTTGACCTGCCATCGGGTGAACTTGATGGGCTGCATCACCCACCAGCACCACACAATCTTGCGTGAGCGCACTCACTTTTTGCAATGTAAGCGGAAACGCTGCAGTTGGGCTGATAAGCTTAAACTCACCTAATATAGCGCC
>DIZU01000047.1:545-10406 GCA_002429455.1 Methylotenera sp. UBA6020
ATTGGGTCGACACCGACCATACAATAGAAATTCTATTTCCGGGCAGAGGCAACCACGCCAAAATATTATTATGGCCTTGTGCATCTTGCGCAAACCACTGCCTGGCAATATTGGCATGCGACTTTTCGACCGCAAAATTTGCCACCACCGCAGTTTGCTCATACGGTTTTTGTTGTATGGCAATATTCAGTTGCTGGCGCACCCAAGAATGACAACCATCTGCCGCCAACAACAGTGAGCTCTCTATTGTTTTCTGGTTGGCAAGCTGCAATATTGCTTGTTTGGAATCGGTGTTCAGTGTATCGCATGCGCTTTCAAACAGCGTGTGTATGCCTAACGCATCTACTTGCTGCATAAGCGCCTGCATTAAGGCTTTGGCTTCCACGATAAACCCTAAGTTATCGGCATTTACATCACTGGCCAATAAAGTTAAAGGCGTTTGCGTGGCGTCACCAAATATCTCCATTGATTGCATCTCGCAAATGCGCGCTGGATTTAATAATTGCCACACACCCAAACTGGTTAGCCATTGCGCATTTTTGGGACTGATCGCATAAATTCGGGTATCCCACACTTTGTCATCTAAAGCGTCCACTGTAATCGGCGCTTTACTATCAATAATAGCCACGGAAAAACCTGCTTGCTGTAGTGCAACCGCAGCGGCTAAACCCACCAAGCCCGCGCCTACAATCGTGACATCTGTGTGCAACACTGTATCCGCGCTAGTCATTTGCCAAAACTCATTTTGCGAACCAAATGTTGTTTGATTGGTTTCATTACATCCAATATCCCGAGGCCCGCGCTTCTGAGCCCAGATACGCCCAAAATATCATTTGAAAAAATATTGACTAAAAAATCCGTAAATAACAAACCACCTTTGGTGTCCGCTTTGCGGCTTGTACGGTACGCTTCCAGCATTGAGGCGCTTCCTAATGCGGCGTCGGTTGAAGATGCAATATGTTGTGCCAGAGATTCTGCATCGCGCAAGCCCACATTAAACCCTTGTCCTGCCACCGGATGCATGGTTTGTGCGGCATTGCCAATTACCACTAAGTGCGGGGTGTCAGTCACCTGTAATTGCGACATTTTCAAAGGGAAACTCATGCGTTTTTCTACGCTTAAAAATTGCCCCACGCGATCACCAAATTGTTGATGGAATTGCGCTAAAAACTCGGCATCGTTTAATGTGAGCAGTGGTGCAATCAATTCTTTTTTACCCGTCCACACCAATGAATACTCATTTAAAACATGCTGTTCACCATTGGGCAATAAAGCAATCGGACCATTTGCGGTAAAGCGTTCGTAGGCAATATTGTTATGCGGCAGTTCTGCGCGCACCTTTGTAATGAGCGCATCATGGCCGTAGTCTTTAGTTTCTCGGGTCAAGCCGGCGATTTCATCCAAACTGCGACCACCATCGGCCAACACCACTAAAGCGCTACCTAGGGATTGTAAAGCGCCATGATGCGTAAAAGTAACGCTAGCGTGCGTTGCCGTATGCGTAATTGCATCGGCGCTTGCTTCAAATATAAAATTGACGGCGGGCAGATTACTGAGCGCTTCATCTAAAGCGGCACTTAAAGCGCCGTAAGACAATACATAGCCAAGCGCCTCTTGCTTGTAATCACGCGCATGGAGTTGCGTTCTACCTAGACTGTCTTTTTGCGATACGTGAATACTATTGATTGCCGTAGCATGTGGCGCCAGTTTATGCCAAAGACCTAACTTTTCAAGAATGCGCCTGCTACCATATGACAATGCCAGCGCACGGCTTTCACCATATGCTGCACCTTGTTTACGCGCCTCGAGTACGGTGACGGCTACGTCCTGTTTGGCCAGCAACAGCGCCAACGTTGCGCCTACTGGCCCACCGCCTACAATAATAATAGGTTCGCTCATCTAGTTTGCATCATGGCTTCAATATCAGCCACGGTTTTAACCGCATTGGCCGTCATCACTTCACAGCCCTCTTGCGTGACCAATACATCATCTTCGATGCGAATACCGATATTCCAAAAATCTTTCGGTACATTATCGGCTGGGCGAATATAGCAGCCAGGTTCCACCGTTAAAGTCATGCCAGCTTCTAACCTGCGCCAATTTTGCGGGTTATTTTTGAGCTTATGGGGGTGTTTATTGCTGTATTGATATTCACCGGCATCATGCACATCCAAGCCCAACCAGTGTCCAGTGCGGTGCATATAGAACTGGCGATAAGTGCCACTCTCAATCACGGCATCTTTACTACCTTTGCACCAGCCAAAATCAATAAAGCCTTGAATCAGCACATCAAGCGCGGCTTCATGCGGCGCGTTCCAATGATTTTGTGGGTTTACTTTTGCAATCGCGGCAAGCTGCGCGGCCAATACTAATTCATACACGTCTTTTTGGGCGGCACTAAACTTACCATTGACGGGAAAAGTTCGTGTGATGTCAGAAGCATAACCATCCAGCTCACAACCGGCATCTATCAACAATAAGTCGCCATCATACAGCTTGGCGCTATTCGCGATGTAATGCAGCGTGCAGGCATTGGCACCACCCGCCACGATACTGGTGTAGGCTGGAGCCTGCGCGCCTTTGCGATAAAACTCATGCAAAAATTCGGCCTCAACTTCATATTCCATCATATCCGGGCGGGTAAATTGCATCGCTCTGTTATGTGCAGCCCCGGCTATGCTGGCAGAATGCCGCATGATCGCCTGCTCAACAGGTGATTTATACAGCCGCATTTCATCAACCAGTTTACGAATATCGGCAATATCATCAGGCACGCTCATGCCATTACGAGCTTGGGCACGCAGAGCGTTCATCCAGCCCGTTACGCGGTTATCCCAGCCTGAGCTTTCACCTAAACTAAAAAATAGCTTCGGCTGATTGGCCAACAACTTCAATACTACCATGTCGAGTTCATTGATTGAATAAGCTTCATCAAAACCGAATGTCTCACGTGCGGCATCTGCGCCGAATCTAAAACCATCCCAAATTTCGCGCTCCACATCTTTATTGCGGCAAAACAGAATACTTTTAGGCGGTTCGCCCTTGGCCGCATTGCCGGCAACTAACATCAACAAAGATTCAGGCTCCTTAAAACCTGTTAAGTAGTAAAAATAACTATCAAATCGGTAAGGATAATGGTTGTCGCGATTGCGGATGGCTTCAGGCGCAGTAGGAATAATAGCGATGCCGTCACCCATCGCTTGCATCAGCTTATGGCGGCGATTCTTGAATTCGTTCGTATCAAACATGGTCATACCACTTCATAATTTATTATCGATTCTGTTGATTACTTAAGCAGCTGCTGGCCAAGGGCATACAATCGCTCTGGCGTACCAATATCATGCCACTCGCCTTGAAAATACTCACCAGAAACTTGATTCTCAAGCATCGCATCCCGCAAAATTGGTGCAAGCTTAGCGGGCTGACCTTTCTCAACATGTTCAAACAGACTCGGGTGATATACGCCCACCCCTGAGAAGGTCAATTTTTCCGGCCCATCACTACTTACCAAACGCCCATTGAGCACAAAGTCTCCAACAACATGTTGTTTGGGATTATTGACTAATACCAAATGTGCCAGTTGCTTGGCATTGACAACATTTACCGCATTGATTTTACAATTTGCAAAATCAATGTCTATATATATATCACCATTGACCACTAGAAATGCCTCTTGACCTAACAAAGGCAAAGCATTGGCAATGCCGCCCGCCGTCTCTAACGCAACTTGTTCAGGAGAGTACTGAATGGACACCCCCCATTGCTGACCGTTCCCTAGGCTTTTCTCAATCTGCTCGCCCAAATGTGCATGGTTAATGACGACCTCAGTAATACCGGCTTTGGCCAATCGCTCCAGATGCCAAACGATAAGGGACTTGCCGCCTACTTTTAACAAAGGTTTCGGCGTATGGTCAGTGAGTGGGCGCATACGCTCACCTCGACCGGCAGCTAATATCATGGCTCGCATTAAAACGTAAACCCTTCTTTCGGTTTTACATTTTCTAACTGATTCAGCAGTTTCAGCATCGGCCTTAATTCTACATAGCGTTCACAAACTTTACGCAAATATGTCATCACTAGCGGCAGATCTTTTAGATAGCCATCTTTGCCATCACGATGACACAAGCGCGCAAATATGCCCAGTACCTTGATGTGCCGTTGTGCGCCCATCCATTCAAAATCGCGATAGAACTCGGAAAAGTCATCGGGTACCGGCAAGCCGGCTTTTTTAGCCGGTTGCCAGTAACGCACCGCCCAATCGATAATCTGCTCTTCATCCCAACTGATATAGGCATCTTTTAACAATGACACTAAATCATAAGTAATTGCGCCGTACACTGCATCTTGAAAATCCAGAATGCCTGGGTTATTTTCAGGTGTAATCATCAAGTTACGCGAATGATAATCGCGATGCACAACCACCTGTCCCTGCGCCAAAATGTTTTTATTGAGCACGGCAAAAGTTTTATTTAATATAGCTTGCTGCTCATTATTTAATGTTGCGTCTAAGTGCTTAGCCACATACCAATCAGGGAACAACTGCATCTCGCGTGTGAGTAATGCTGCGTCATAATTGGGCAGCATATTGGCTTGACCGGCTAACTGCATTTTAATGAGTGCATTAGTAGCATCCTCATAGAGCTTGGGAGCGCTTTGTACATTGAGTTGCGACAAATAGGTGTCGTTGCCCAAATCACTTAATAACAAAAAGCCATGCTGCAAATCTTGCGCAATTACCTGTGGTGCATTTAAACCAGCCGCCAACAACAACTTGGCAACCTTAACAAATGGTGTGCAATCCTCCTGCGATGGCGGCGCATCCATGGCAATCAAGGTACTGTCTGCTAAATGCACTCTAAAATACCGCCTGAAGCTTGCATCGGCTGATGCTGTTGTCAGCTTAAAATCTGACTGTTGCAATACAATGGTTAACCAAGCGTTGAGTTGTTGCTGTCTAATATCCACGACTACCTATCCAATTTATATAAAATACTTTTGTCTTGATTAAAGCTAAATCTCCCCTGAAAATACTGGCTTAAAGGGTGGATTGCGATTTATTGATTGCCAAAAAGTGCAATTTATGAGATTTTATCATTGATAAAATAAAACAGTCTGTCTATATACTCGTGCCTTCAACTCTATCTTTCATCACCGCAGTAATTTCAGTGTTAATTTCATGCTGAAAAGTCGTTTTTTAAGCGGCTTTACTGCTATTTTCTTGCTATATAGCCTGCGTGCGCAAGCTGCAGATGATCAACCTACCAGTGAGGTAGTGCCGCCTAGTGACACATCAGGCGACGTGTCTAGTGAGGCGCTTATTATTGATGGCGATAAACTTGAGTTGCATCTTGATAGAAAAATGCGCGCTCTCGGCAATGCCTCCATTAGCCGTGGCAAACAAAAAATACTGGGTGATGTCATTGACTACAATGTTCAAAACGATGAATTACATGTCACAGGTAATGCGCGTATTGAATTAGGCAACGCAACTTTAACCGGGTCAGAGCTTCGGATGCGGCTATCGGAGAGCATTGGTGAACTACGTGACGCATCAATTACCATCAACAAAGCGACCCAACCGGACTTAAAGCAGTCCGATGCAATTGCACCTGGAATTTTTTCCAAAAAACGGGGCAATTTGCAGCGTCAGCCAACTGGCAGAGACGGCACAATTTCGGCCACTGAGCTATCTTCACAATACCTCGCCTCACCACTTAATGATACTCAAGATTTTGTAGAGCCAGGCTCCAACTGGCTATCACATGAATCACGTGGCGATGCCAAAACCATTTTTTTTGAAGGTCAGGATAAAAAGCGACTCAAAGATGCGCGCTATACGACTTGTGCCGCGGGTATAGATGACTGGTATATCAAATCCAGTGAAATAGATATCAATAACTATACTAATTCAGGCACAGCCAAAAACGCTTATATAGAATTCAAAGGCGAGCCATTGCTGTATATCCCATGGATTAGCTTCTCATTTAACAATGAACGTAAAAGCGGCTTACTTTCTCCGACCTTTGGCAGCACCACCAGCAGCGGTTTTGAATTAACAACACCGTTCTATTGGAATATTGCACCGAACATGGATGCTACCCTCGCAACACGCGAACTGAGTAAACGCGGCGTACAACTACAAGGCGAGTTTAGATACTTGGAAGAGCGTATGTCTGGGATTGATCACCTAGAGTACTTGCCAAATGACAGTCAAAGTAATACGACACGTTACTACGCCAATCTTAATCATCAACAGACCTTTGGCAATGGCTGGTCAGCTGGCTATAGCATTGAAAAAGTATCTGATGACCAATATTTTTCTGAACTATCTACCCATATTATCACCACTAGCCGCATCAACTTACCACAACAGTTTAATGTCGATTACGCGGATGACACATGGCAATTTAATGCGCTCGCGCAAAAATTCCAAACCTTAGACGGTATATCTTACCCTTACGAGCGCTTGCCGCAATTGACACTGGTTGGCAACAAAGACTTTGGCGAGGTTAATGCGAATTTATATGCGCAAGTAGTCGCATTTGATACCAACAGTAATGCGCCGATTCTACCTACCGGCATGCGGACTACGTTATACCCAAGCATTAGCCTACCTATGAGCAAGTCATATGGCTATATCACGCCAAAAATAGGTATTCACTACACTAGCTATAGCTTAAACAATATCGCCACTAATCTTGAATCTCAACAGCGCACCTTGCCCATATTCAGCATAGATAGTGGTTTGTTTTTTGATCGAAACTTCAAAATAGCGAGTCGGGCTTATTCACAAACGATAGAACCTAGATTATTTTACGTATATATTCCAGAGAAAAAACAGTCGAATATTCCAATTTTTGACACCAGCGAAGCTGACTTGAACTTTAGTACTTTATTTAGTGAAAACCAGTTCACTGGTAATGACCGCATTAATAACGCCAATCAATTAAGCATGGCATTGACTACACGCTTAATTGAAACAGACTCAGGTATACAACGCTTATCGGCATCTCTAGGTCAACGTTATTACTTTGCAGATCAAGCGGTCGCCTTACCAGGCGTTGATTTCCGCAAAAACAATAGCTCGGACATTATTGCCGGTCTCAGTGCAAATTTAAGAACCAATTTGAATGTTGATGCTTTTTGGCAGTACAACACCGACGATGCACGTTCAGTACGGACAACCTTAACTAGTCGTTTTCACCCGGAACCAGGCAAAGCGCTTAACCTGAGTTACAGCTATCGACGTGATGTAAAGGGTGAAGTTGTAAACACTGGCATAAATCAGTTTGACGTCTCAGGTCAGTGGCCACTCGCTCAGGGCTGGTATGGCATAGGCCGTGTTAATTATTCAATGCGTGAAAATCAGATCATCGAAATGCTAGCGGGGGTAGAATACAATGGTGGCTGTTGGATCACAAGATCAGTTATACAACGAGTTACCACTGCAACTGCAAATGCCAACTATGCGCTATTTTTTCAGCTTGAGTTAGGCGGGATAGCGTCCATAGGCGAGAATCCACTTACAGTTATTCAGCGTACAATTCCTGGTTATATCAGTTCTGGACTCATTCCTGAAACCAATCAACAACCTTATTTAGAGTAACCATTTTGCGCACTTTTATAAAACCTTCGATTCAATTTTTATTATTAGCAGGCATTTCGCTAATATCAACATCAATAGGCATTGGCAACCTCACTGTTCAAGCTGCAGAAGTCGTTAAACTCGACCGCATCGTTGCGATTGTCGACCAGACGGTGGTAACAGAACAAGAGTTGGAAAGCCGCATTCGCACTGTCACCGCACAATTTAAAAAACAAGGCACGGAATTACCTGAAGAAAATATTCTGCGTAAGCAAATTTTAGAGCGCCTGATCTCAGATACCTTGCAATTACAATATGCCGCGCAAACAGGTCTAAAAGTTGATGACAATCAACTTGATAAAACAATAGAGCGTATTGCAGAGCAAAACCAAATGACACTGACTGAATTTGCTGAAGCGCTGGCGAAAGACGGCATTAGCATGAGTAAATTTAGATCAGATATTCGCAACGAAATTACCATTGCGCGCCTACGTGAGCGAGAAGTAGATAGCCGCGTCAACGTGAGTGAGTCTGAAATTGATAACTTTTTAACCACACAAGCAGCAAATAATGAAAATCAGGATGAGTTTGAAATAGCGCATATTTTAATTCGTACACCAGAAGAAGGCGCAACCGAAGATGTGCAAAAAGCCAAAGCCAAAGTGGATGAAGCAATTAAAGCGCTACAAGCCGGCACCAGCTTTGCCAAAGTTTCGGCTAGTTTTTCAGACGCGCCAAATGCGTTAGAGGGCGGCAGTTTAGGCTGGAAAAGCAGCACACAAATGCCGGCTTTATTTTTAGACGCCTTAAAAACCATGCAAGTTGGCGACATTTCGCAGCCTTTACGTAGCCCCAACGGTTTTCACATACTCAAGCTCACCAATAAACGCGGTGGCAATTCCCCTTTGGTCATCGAGCAAACACACGCACGCCATATACTCATCAAGCTTTCAGAAGTCATGTCTGAAAAAGAGGGTAAGTTGAAGATGGATGGCATTAAAGAGCGCCTCGACAATGGTGAAAAATTTGAAGCGCTGGCACGCCAGTTCTCAGAAGACAGCACTGCATCAAATGGCGGTGACTTAGGCTGGGTGAATCCTGGCGATACCGTGCCACAATTTGAAAAAGCCATGAATGAGCTAAAAGATGGAAAAATCAGCGAACCGGTGCGCAGCCCATTCGGTTGGCATATCATTCAAGTGCTGGAGCGCCGCAAACAAGATATGAGTAAAGAGTCTGCGCGCTTGAAAGCCCGCCAAGAAATTCGCTCTAGAAAAGCGGATGAAGCCTACCAAGACTGGATTCGTGAATTACGTGATCGCGCTTATGTGGAGCTCAGACTTGAAGACAAGTTTTAATAGCATCTCAATCGCGTGAATACCTCGCCACCTTGCATTGCCATTACTGCCGGTGAACCAGCAGGCATAGGCCCAGACCTCTGCGTCATGTTGGCGCAAAAACCGCTCAACGCCAAAGTAGTGGTGATTGCGGATGCTGACATGCTTAAAGCACGTGCCGCACAACTGAAGCTTGCCCTACACATTACGCCTTACGTTGAGAACACAACACAGCAACACCGTGGCGACGGCACATTATCAGTTTTACATCAGCCAGTTAACAGCCCCGTGACAGTTGGCACCTTGAATGCACATAACAGCCAGTATGTATTGGAAACCTTAAAGACGGCGGCATTAGGCTGCATGGCTCATCAATTTGACGCCATGGTCACCGCCCCGGTACATAAAGGTATTATTAACGACGCTGGCATTCCCTTTAGTGGCCATACTGAATTTTTAGCTGAACTGACCAACACACCGCAAGTGGTGATGATGCTGGTGGGCGGCGAGATGCGGGTAGCGCTTGCCACCACGCATTTAGCGCTTAAAGATGTGCCGCAAGCCATTACTCGTAGTAGCCTTGAAACCACCATACGCATTTTGCATCATGACTTAGTGCAAAAATTTGGACTAAAAAACCCGCGCATTTTAGTCGCAGGCCTTAACCCCCACGCGGGTGAGGATGGTTATTTAGGTCGAGAAGAAATTGACGTAATTAACCCTGTTCTGGAGAGTTTACGTAGCGAAGGCATGCAACTCATTGGCGCCCTACCTGCAGATACGTTATTTGCAAAACACCATTTGGGCAAGGCTGATGCCGTGCTCGCCATGTACCATGACCAAGGTTTGCCTGTACTCAAGCATGCCAGTTTTGGTGAAGGTGTCAACATCACGCTTGGCTTGCCGATCATCCGCACCTCGGTTTATCATGGCACTGCG
>DIZU01000196.1 GCA_002429455.1 Methylotenera sp. UBA6020
TCGTCGGCAGCGTCAGATGTGTATAAGAGACAGGAATTTCGTTAATAATTTCACCAGTAATTTCATAATGGGTTGCATTTTATGAGTTATCCCATATGAACTTTACTAGTGCTTTAGCTATTGGGTTGGGGGCTGCTTTAGGTGCCTGGGGCAGATGGGGCCTTTGTATGTTACTCAATGCAGTTCTACCTAATTTGCCATTGGGAACACTCATTGTCAATTTAAGTGGTGGCTTCATGATGGGGATGGTATTGGCAGCAATTGGGCTCGATACTTTAGTGCATCCAAGGTTGTTATTATTTATTACTACAGGTTTTTTAGGTGGCCTTACCACATTCTCTGCGTTTACAGGTGAAAGTTTGTCTTTATTGCAAAAGCAGGAATACTGGTGGGCGGCAATTCATGCATCAAGTCATGTATTTGGTGCCTTGTTTATGGCAGCCACGGGTTACGCGATTATTCATTATTTACGTACCTAATGTGCATGTTTGCCCTTCAAAAACTTCCGTGCTTGTTACGATAGTAAAGACTCTTCAAGTCACAATATTAACGCCTTAATCTTGGTATTAGCGCCATAAAAAAGCCCTGATTACTCAGGGCTTTTTTACTACTTACTCTATTTATCTCTGGTACTAAAGCTATTTGTTTTGTGTTTCTACCATCACTAAAGGTTCTGCACCTGTGTCTTCTTTAGCCTTATTCTGCCAGGAAGCTGCTTTGCGGGGCCCACGTGGCTTTTCAGCTTCCGTAGGCGCCATTACCTTTGGCGCATCGGCTTTGGTTTCTACCAATTGCAACCCAACGGTTGCTAAGTCAATAGGTTTAGCTTCAGCTTTCGGTTTGCGAGGACGTGCTGGACGTTTTTTATCAGCCTTAACGGGTGTATCGCTTGCTTCTACGGGCACATTAGAAGTCTCCTGCACCTCATTATTGACTGCGATCTTGTTGTCAGGGCTGATGTTATTTGCCTTATCACTATTTGAGTTGGCAGCGGCAACCTTAGGCGCTTTAGATTTTCTGCTGTCAGCCTTAGCTTTAGGTGCTTCGCTTAATGCAACATTAGGCTTAGTCTCAACAATGTTTTCAACGCTTACCGGTGCCGTAATCGCTACTTGATCGATAGTTTTTGCCTGTATTGCTTCAATCTTGGTCGGGATCACGACCACGGGTTCAGCAATCGCGTTAGTTTGATTAACATTTATTTCATCGTTAGGGATGAATGGACGATTAGCATCACGCGCTACGCCCTCATCACGGTCACGGCGACCACGACGATTATTGCGGTTTCGACGACCACCACGTTCCGCACGTTGCTCTGCTCCAGCTTCGCTTACTGGAACCTCCGCAGTAGTATTGACTACAGCAGCGTTTACTTGCTGATTATTATTACGCTGTTGTTCATTGCGCGGCTGTTCGCTTCTAGATTGTTCATTGCGTGGTTGCTGAGGTTTTTGTTGACGTTGCTCCTGAGGCTTACCATCTGCAGTGCGCAGCTCTTGACCTTTCGCTTCGTTATTGCGATTTTGGTTCGCATTTTTATCCGAACGTTCATTTTTATTACGCTCATTACGATTGCGATTGTTGCGATTGCGGTTATTCCGGTTGCTCTCGCTGCGTGTTTCTTCCGTTTTTTCAGCTTCAGTTTTTACTGGAGATGCGCTAAACCAGCTTTTAATACGCGCCATTAGCGATAGTTTTGACGTAGATGCGATTTCGG
Source organism: Methylotenera sp. UBA6020 (assembly GCA_002429455.1). Classification (GTDB taxonomy): domain Bacteria; phylum Pseudomonadota; class Gammaproteobacteria; order Burkholderiales; family Methylophilaceae; genus Methylotenera. The sequence continues at coordinate 1,718 of DIZU01000196.1, forward strand.
CTGCAGGCTTTTCAGCGACAATCGGTGCTGGCGCAGCAGGCGTAATGCCTTTTACTGCTGCCACAGGTCTGATTGCTTTTGCCTCTTCGGCTGCATTTGGAATGTAGGTTGTTTCCGCAGGCATTTCGACCATTTTGTAGCTTGCGCGGCTGGTTTCTTCAGTGACATCATCATGCTTAACACGCAAAATGTTGTAGTTAGGTGTTTCAAGATGAATGTTCGGAATCAACACCACTTCTACACCCATGCGTTGTTCAATTTTATGAATATCTGCGCGTTTCTCATTGAGTAAGAACGTAGCGACTTCAACAGGTAATTGCACTTGAATAATCGCGCTATTGTCTTTCATCGCATCTTCTTGCGTGATGCGTAGAATGTGTAGGGCAGTAGACTCAATGCCACGAATATGGCCTGTACCATGACAGCGAGGACATGGGATATGATTGGTTTCACCTAGGCTAGGACGTAAGCGTTGGCGAGATAATTCCAGCAAGCCAAAGCGTGAAATCTTGCCTGTTTGTACACGTGCACGGTCTGCGTGTAGCGCGTCACGTAAAGCATTTTCAACTTCACGTTGATTGCGTTGGCTTTCCATGTCAATAAAGTCAATCACGACCAAGCCGCCTAAATCGCGCAGACGCAATTGGCGCGCAACTTCTTCAGCCGCTTCTAAGTTGGTATTAAATGCAGTATGTTCAATGTCGCTACCACGGGTGGCACGACCTGAGTTGACATCAACGGATACCAATGCTTCAGTGTGGTCAATGACAATCGCGCCGCCTGAAGGCAAACGCACTTCGCGTGAAAATGCCGATTCAATTTGATGCTCAATTTGAAAGCGCGTGAACAGTGGAATTTCATCTTGATATAACTTGACACGTGACACATTGCCCGGCATCACATGATTCATAAACTGCACGGCTTGCTCATGAATATCTGGCGTATCAATTAAAATTTCACCAATATCTGAGCTAAAGTAATCACGAATTGCACGAATGACCAAGCTACCTTCTTGATAGATTAGGTAAGCACCAGCTTGCATTGCAGAAGCACCATCAATGGCAGTCCATAGTTGCGTGAGGTAGTTTAAATCCCATTGTAACTCTTCAGCATTGCGGCCAATACCAGCGGTCCGGGCGATAATGCTCATGCCTTTTGGCACTTCAAGTTGTGCAATTACATCGCGTAATTCGTCACGATCTTCGCCTTCAATGCGACGGGATACGCCTCCGCCCCGCGGATTGTTTGGCATCAGGACTAAATAACGACCGGCTAATGAGATAAACGTTGTAAGTGCAGCACCTTTGTTGCCACGTTCATCTTTATCTACTTGAACAATTAACTCTTGGCCCTCTTTTAAGGCGTCTTGAATGCGTGCACGACCATCTGTGCCTTCTTTGTAGTAGCTACGAGCCACTTCTTTGAAAGGTAAAAAGCCGTGTCTATCCATGCCGTAATCGACAAAAGCCGCTTCTAACGAAGGTTCGATACGGGTAATAACACCTTTGTAAATATTGCTTTTACGCTGTTCTTTGCCAGCGTGTTCAATATCTAAATCGATAAGTTTTTGACCATCTACAATCGCAACGCGTAATTCTTCAGACTGCGTTGCATTAAATAACATGCGTTTCATTGCTTGCTCCTGCGCTGTGCAAGGCGGGCAGACTCAATGCTTATGAATAAGGCATTGAAATTGAAAGCATTTAAGGTGAAAGTGCCAGAAACTCTGGCTGGAATACTAAAGGCGCGGCATTTAAATAAAATCAGCGCACGCAGATGTGCAATTTAACGGTGTGTGGCGGATAACCGCATTCTACTTACAGCTTCACCAAGTCAGTCAAATAGACTGGGGCGGTTAAGTCCTGTAATTTAATTGTCTCAGCTGAAAAGTTCATGATGAAACAAGTTTATTGATCGTTAAAGCAAACTAATTATTAAATTCACGCCAGTTGAGGCATAAATTCGTTAAAATTCTATCTTCAGTAAATCCTAATTTGGCAATACGCCAAATTTGACTATCACTTTAAGTCGCGCTTTATGTTTATTTGTCTGCGGCGGCTTGAGCGCTAATTTTACTTACCGCTACTTTATAATATGGCGAGCGGTGTTAACCAAGTATTTGTTATCACTTGATTTTCACTCAAAAAACTCTGTGTATAAAAATACAGCATGGCTATAATTTTTATACACGCAGTAAAATTTTTGAGTGAAAATACATCTTAATTAACAATTAAATTGTTAATTTAATCAAGAACTACCGTAGTATATGCTACATCAAATATTTAAGCAAAGAATGAACAATTCAACAACACAAGATCAAAACAATAGGATGTCAAAAGTCAGTGAATTAGCTGCGGCGTTTTTGACTGTAGATGAAGCAAGCGAAGGGCAACGTGTAGATAACTTTCTCACGAAAACCTTAAAAGGGGTGCCCAAGAGCCACGTATATCGCATATTGCGTAGTGGTGAAGTGCGTGTCAATAAAAAGCGTATAGATGCAGACTTTCGTTTGAGCTTAGGTGATGTCGTTAGAATTCCACCTACTCGGTCTACAGTAATTGACAAGCCAGAACAAAACGCGCCTTTAACTTCAAAATTTGAGCAGGCGATTATTTATGAAGATGACGCCATGCTGGTAATCGATAAGCCAGCCGGTTTTGCGGTACATGGCGGTAGTGGTGTTAGTCGTGGGGTTATAGAGCAGCTGCGATTGGAGCGGCCCAAGGCTAAGTTTTTAGAGTTGGTACATCGGCTTGATCGTGAAACTTCCGGCGTACTTATGTTGGCTAAAAAGCGTAGCGCGTTGGTTGCGCTACATGAAGCGATTCGTAATAATCAAACAGACAAACGCTATGTCATATTAGTACACGGTGAGTGGCTAGAGCAAAAAAAACGCGTGGTGCTTGATTTGCAAAAATACCTTTTGCCTAACGGTGAGCGTCGTGTAAATGTGGTGACGGACGCCTCTAAGGATAAATACAACGAGCGCCAAACGTCGGAAACCATGTTTCGATTGATGAAAAACTATCATCATCCTGTGCTCGGTAAATTCAGTATGCTTGAGGCGCAACTCGTGACTGGACGTACGCACCAATTGCGTGTTCAATTAGCGCACTTGGGCTTTGCCATTGTGGGTGATGATAAATATGGGGACTTTGCCGTTAATAAAGCTTTGATAAAACATGGCTTAAAACGCATGTTTTTACATTCATCGACAACTAAAATTCACCATCCATTGACGAATGATAAACTCGTGTTAATAGCACCTATGCCAGCAGAGTTAAGTAAATTTATACAAAAGCTAGAAGCACAATAGAATAAGTGAAAGAATAAACAACAATGCCCAAGCAGTTTGATTTAATCGTATGGGATTGGGATGGCACTTTAGCCGATTCGACCCGCATGATTACCAACGCAATTCTCAAGGCAGCCGAACAAGTGGGTTTGCCAGAGTTAACGCCACAGGCGGCCAGCAACATTATTGGGCTTGGCCTACGAGAATCAATTGAAGCTTTATATGGCAATATTCCTGCTAACCACGCGCAAGCGCTAGCCACCCAATACACCGCTAATTATTATGCGGGTGAAAGTGAAATCCCATTGTTTGCAGGCGCTGCTGATACGATTATGGCGTTACATAAACGTGGCTTTAAGTTGGCTGTAGCTACCGGCAAGGGTCGGCGTGGACTGAATTTAGCATTAGAACATTGTGGTTTGGCTAAACATTTTCATGCCACGCGTACCGTGGATGAGTGTTTTTCAAAACCACATCCACAAATGCTGGATGAGCTGATGGACCATTTGGTCGTATTGCCAGAGCGCACACTGATGATTGGTGACACGAGTTATGATTTACATATGGCGCAAAATGCGGGTGTCAGTGCTGTGGGCGTGACGTATGGCGCGCAATCGTCTGATCAATGGCAGCATCTCAATCCGATTCAGCAATTTAATAATTTTTCCAGTCTATCGCAGTGGCTCATTGAAAATGCCTAATGCTTAATTTAGTATATACATAAAACTCAGCATATGAACCCGGATATAGATACGATAGTTTTTCAAAGTGAAGACCTGCAAGACCAGTCTAAGGGTTTGCGGTTTGCGTTGCCCGCTTTAGGTGAATTTGTGACTGGTTTTGTCGTGCGGTTTCATGGCAAACCTTATGCTTATATTAACCAATGTGCGCATGTGTCTGTAGAATTAGATTGGAATGAGGGCGAATTCTTTACATCACAAAAAGATTATTTAGTGTGTGCTACGCATGGAGCACATTATCAGCCAGACACTGGGGTTTGTGTGATGGGACCATGTAAAGGTAAAAGCCTAAAACCGATAGAGGCGACTGAACAAAATGAGAAAATTGTAATCAACGTAGCGTCTATAAACAAAAAATAATTCCAGAAATAACTCTTAGAAAGCCAAGCCATGTCAGAAGATAGCCAACAAAATCCCGCAGCTTCAAATGCGCAACCGCAAGATACAAAATGGCAGCGCGATGCCATAGAAAAACTTGCTACCTCAGCGCTGGCTGAACAAAAGATATCACGTCGCTGGAGCACTTTTTTTAAGGCACTGATATTTATATATTTATTCATTGTGTTGTTTTATGCGCTGGGTTTGTTCGGAGGAGGCAAAAAGAGTTTTGAATCGCATACGGCCCTCATTGATATTACGGGGGTGATTGAGGCCGGCGGCGAGGTGAATGCTGACTCAGTAATGAGTAGCCTACATGACGCATACGATAGCAAAGGTACTAAAGGCATTATTCTGCGAATTAACAGCCCTGGCGGCAGCCCAGTGCAGGCCGGTATTATCAATGACGAAATAAAACGCCAAAAGAAACTACACCCAACGATTCCAGTGTATGCGGTAGTCGAGGATATTTGTGCCTCAGGCGGATATTACATTGCTGTTGCAGCCGACAAAATTTATGTCGATAAAGCAAGTATTGTCGGGTCGATTGGCGTGCTAATGGATGGCTATGGCTTTACTGAAGTAATGAAAAAAGTGGGTGTAGAGCGTCGACTGATGACCGCTGGTGAAAACAAAGCGATGTTAGACCCATTTTCGCCTATTAATCCTAAACATCAAGCGCTAGCACAAGCCATGTTGAATGAAATTCATGAACAATTCAAAACTGTGGTGAGGCAGGGTAGGGGTGCGCGCTTAAAAGAAACACCAGAAACCTTTAGCGGTTTATTCTGGAGCGGTGAGCAAGGTATCAAACTTGGGCTAGTAGATGCATTAGGAAGTGCTGATTACGTTGCACGAGAAGTGATAAAGCAAGAGGATATTGTAGACTTTACCAATAAAGATGATTTTGCCAGTCGCATAGCAAAACGTATTGGTGCGAGTGCGAGTGCTGCCGTGGGCGATATTTTAGTCAAGCAAATGATTAGCGCAGGTGAGGTAAAGCTACGCTAATCAATAAATTGTCGTTAATTGGACTTGTTCGCTAGTCAGCGATAACGATAGACCGGTAATCTTTTGGAACTGGCGGGTAGCTGAGCTTCAGGCTTTTAAGTGAATTAAGTAAAAGCCTGGAAATCAGCAAGTTGCGATTGGTTTTAGAATCCGCAGGCACGATGTGCCAAGGCGCATACTCAGTTGAAGTGGCTTTAATTGCCTGTTCATATGCTTGCATATATTGTGGCCAAAGAACCCGCTCTTTTAAATCGTTGGGATTAAATTTCCAAGTTTTAGTTGGATCATTAAGCCGTTCTTGCATACGTTTTTTTTGTTCTTCTTTAGAAATGTGTAAAAAGCATTTGATAACCGTAGTGCCAGACTCTGTGAGTAGGCGCTCAAAATCATTGATTTGTGCATAACGACGCTTACATTCCGCCTCATCAATCCAGTCATGCACTTTTACAATCAGTACATCTTCGTAGTGGCTTCGGTTAAAAATCGCTAACTCACCTGTTTTAGGCACTTGTTGGTGTACTCGACATAAAAAATCATGTGCAAGCTCATCACTGCTAGGAGCTTTAAAGTTCGCCAAATGAATACCGAGTGGATCGCATGCACTAAATATGTGACGCACGGTACCATCTTTACCACTAGTATCCATGCCTTGTAACACCAGCAATACTTTGTGTTTACCTTCCGCGTACAAAATATCTTGCAACGCGTTAATTTCAATCGCAAGGTTGGTTAGTTCATAAGAGTCTTGCTCTTTACTCGCACTACGTTCGCTTTTATCATCAGTTTTATAATCGGCAAGTGTAAATTTTTTAGGGTTAACGCTATATTTGTTTAGATTTTCCATAACAGAGTGATTGCTCGACGCTTTTAAAGTATTGATCCATCTATGCTACATGAGATCTAGTTGGCTTGCTATGCAAGGCTCTTTATTTCATTTATAGTTGTTTGGCGTGATTGACTAGCCAAAAAATGAATAATAAAACACTAAAATTTAGTTTGTTACAATCAATCAAATCCATTTTTATTTTTTTTGCATTGTGTATAACGACTAATGTTGTTGAAGCCTCTCCACTGGAGCTTCAAGGCACTTGGTATGCCGCACATTCCTATTCTAAATCTGGTCCAGCAGAGCGTTTCTTAGATAATCCATTACAAGCTAAAAGTCTGCAAATAGTTGATACTATTGCCCACACTGGAGGGCACTATGTTTATACGGCTAATTTTGAGATCCATCAAACAGGTGATTTTGTAGTCGATTTCAAAAACACTAGCACCATCGCACAATTTAGACACCGTATCTACGATAATCAAAATCAACTTATCACTAGTTTGGATGGTGGTATCGAAAACGCCGCCCTCAATCCATTTTTTTTAAGGCATGGTCGTGAGCTTCGCCTTAAAAAAGGCGAGTACAAGCTTATTACTGAGATTATCTCGCCCAACTTTTTAGCGATTCCAGAACCGTATATTGATGAGCGTATTCATTATCAGCAAGCGATTAAATTCAGTAATACGCTAACACTTATTTGTTTAGGTGTATTTTTAGGTTTAGGTGTTTACTACATGGTACTTGCTTCCTTGCGTAACCGCATGGCTGAAGCTATGTATGCCTGTTTTATTTTAGGCAATTTTTTATTTAACAGTGCTACTTTGCTGGTGTTAGCTGATGTATTTGCTGTGCATTCTTTGTATTGGGCCACCGTACCAATTTTATTTTCAAATATTGCTTATGTGATTTTTGTGATGGCTTTGTTAGAAATTAAAGCTGACACTAAAAGTCGCCTTTATTGGGCTGGTGTGACGATATTGTGCCTGATGTGTTTCTTTGTAGGATTAGCGCTTGCATTTCCAAACTGGGCACTTGAGTTGTCACGTTACGGCGTGGGGCTGTTTTTAAGTTATGGCTTAGTATCTGCAATTACAGAAAGCTTGCGTAAAAACGCGTCAGCTAAGCGCTACTTAATTGCTATCAGTATATTTTTTGTGCTGGGCCTAATTACTATTAGCCTCAGTAAAATCGATAAGCAATATACTTTTTATATTGAGCATATGGGCTTAATCAGCGTTGCTATTGAAGTCATGTTTTTGGCACTAGTATTATCATTTCAATTTTCGCAGTTACAGCATGATAAGGATCAGGCCATAGTAGCGTTAGCAGTAAGTATGAAAACAGCACATTCCGATTCGCTCACAGGTTTGCCTAACCGCCATGCCCTTGTAAAGGAAATTGTTAATTTGCCATCAAATGGAAGTCTGACGTTTATAGATTTGGACGGTTTGAAATTTTACAATGATATGTATGGCCATGAGCGTGGCGATAAGTTGCTATTAAGTTTTGGTCAGTGTTACCAGCAAAGTTTAGGCAATAATTTAAAGTTGTACCGTCTTGGAGGAGACGAGTTTGCGGTGTTAAGTCACAAAGGAGAGATAGTTGAAATTGAAAACGCGTTAAATGAAGCGTTGCATGCGATGAGAATAGCTGGGTTTGAGTTTGCCGGTGCTAGCGCAGGTTCCGTGTATGGGTATGAAGCAGCAAACATTGCTGAACTTATGCACATGGCTGATGAACGTATGTATGAAAATAAGCGTTTACGTAAAATGGCCAGGACAGTTGAGGCGCAAGAATGGCTCAAGGTAAATCAGTCGGATGATGTGCTCTAAAG
>DIZU01000014.1:0-3590 GCA_002429455.1 Methylotenera sp. UBA6020
AACACATTTCTGAAAAGTCTATTTTTTATATGGCTCGATAAACTAGTTAAATAGGCATTAAAGTTTGGTGGAAAATAAGGTTTCATCATGCTCATATAGCGCCTGCACCATGAGTTTTAAGGCACATGTGTGTTGACGCACAGATGGATAGCACAAACTTATAGATGATTGAAGAATAGGGTATTAGGCGGTTTCAGGAGCGTGAAAACAGTTACAGTAGTTGGTGAGCTTAAAGTATTCTCAATCTAAGGAGTGAAAACACATGAATCTGAATAGCGCTGAACTACAACCGCTGAAAGACCCTGTGTGCGGAATGAATGTAACAGATCAATCGCAGCAGATGTTACAACACGAAGGCAAGTCCGTTTATTTCTGCAGTGCTGGCTGCAAGGCCAAGTTTGCGGCTAATCCGGCCAAATATCTACCCACTCCGTCAGATTCGGCTAAGCCGCCACCGCCGACTGTCGAGCCAGCAAGGATTGATAGCGCCAGTACCATTTACACCTGCCCAATGCACCCTGAGGTACGACAGAGTCAGCCAGGCGCCTGTCCAAAATGTGGCATGGCGCTTGAGCCCGAGATGCCGACTCTCGACGAGGGTGAGAACTCCGAACTACTAGCTTTCAAGCGACGGTTTATCTGGACGCTGCCTTTAACCATCATCGTTACCGTTCTCGCCATGACGGGCCATCGCCTGCAGTGGTTCGAGATGGCGACGCAAAGCTGGATCGAACTCGTCCTTACACTGCCGATTGTGTTGTGGGCAGGCTGGCCGTTCTTCGAGCGTGGAGTACGGTCGGTGATTAATCGTAGTCCGAACATGTGGACACTGATCGGCCTAGGCACCTCGGCAGCCTTTGTCTACAGCGTTGTTGCCACGATCGTTCCTGACGTATTTCCGGCATCGTTCATAGCCATGGGGCGAGTGTCGGTCTACTTCGAAGCGGCTGCGGTGATTATTTCGCTGACCTTGCTCGGTCAGATTCTTGAACTAAAAGCACGCTCGCAGACCTCAGCCGCAATTAAATCATTGTTAGGCTTAACTCCCAAAACAGCTAGAAGACTCAATGCTGACGGCTCCGAAGAAGATGTTCCTTTAACCCACGTTCATATTGGTGATAACCTGCGTGTGCGCCCAGGTGAAAAGATCCCTGTAGACGGTATCGTGGTTGAAGGTGGCAGTGCAGTGGATGAGTCCATGCTAACTGGTGAGCCGGTACCTGTGACTAAACGAATCGGCGACAAGTTGATTGGAGCAACGCTGAACACCACTGGCGCACTAGTAATGCGTACGGAAAAGATAGGTTCGCAGACTGTGCTGGCCAGTATCGTGCAAATGGTGATGCAGGCGCAACGTTCTAGGGCACCGATGCAACGCATGGCTGACCAAGTGGCGGGCTACTTCGTAGTTACCGTTGTCAGCATCGCGTTACTGACTTTTGTGGGCTGGGGTTTATTTGGGCCTGAACCAAGCTGGGTCTACGGCCTAATCAACGCGGTGGCCGTGCTCATCATTGCCTGCCCTTGTGCACTAGGTCTTGCTACACCAATGTCAATTATGGTCGCTACTGGTAAAGCCGCGACCCAAGGTGTGCTGTTCCGTGATGCGGCGGCCATCGAGAACTTTCGAAAGGTTGATACGTTGATCGTGGACAAGACAGGCACGTTGACGGAAGGCAAGCCTCGATTTGATCGTAGTGTTGGAACCGCTGGTTTTACCGAGGAGGAAGTGTTGCGTCTGGCAGGAAGTCTGGATCAGGGTAGCGAGCACCCATTGGCTGACGCTATCGTGCAGGCGGCTCGCGAACGTGGGTTAGTACTCAACAATGCGGAGGGCTTTGTATCCATCACTGGCATCGGCGTTCGTGGCAGCGTGGGTGGCAAGCACTTGGCACTGGGCAATACCACATTGATGACCCAGCTAAATGTAGAGATCGAACCCCTCAAGACTCAGGCCGAAGCATTGCGTGCCGAAGGCGCCAGCGTAATGCTGCTGGCGGTCGATGATCAGTTAGCGGGCTTGCTGGCCGTGTCTGACCCCATCAAAGCTAGCACGGCAGAAGCGTTGGCTACTTTGAAGTCATTCGGCATTCGTGTGATTATGGCGACAGGTGATGGCCTGACGACAGCGAAAGCGGTCGCGGCCAAACTAGGCATTGATGAGGTGTATGGTGAGGTTAAACCCGCAGACAAACTGGCGCTGGTCGATAAGTTACAACGCGAGGGTCGCATCGTGGCAATGGCAGGGGATGGCATCAACGATGCTCCAGCGTTGGCCAAAGCCAATGTAGGTGTTGCAATGGGCACAGGTACAGACGTAGCAATGAACAGCGCCCAGGTGACTTTAGTTAAGGGCGACCTGCGCGGCATCGCCCAAGCCAGAGCCATTTCAGAGCAGACTATCGCTAATATGAAGCAAAATCTTGGCTTCGCTTTTGTTTACAATTCACTTGGAGTACCTTTGGCTGCTGGCGTGTTTTACCCATTGACCGGATGGCTACTGTCACCGATGGTCGCAGCGCTAGCCATGAGCTTGAGTTCGGTGTCAGTCATTACCAATGCATTGCGTTTAAGGAGGTCATGATCGACAGAATCACCCATGCAAAATGAATCGATTTTTCACTACATTTTGTGGCAGATTTGATTCATGGCTTTGACTGGAATACGCACGTTACAGCTAAATTCCGAACGGATAGGTTTCTGGTACTTCATCAATTTGCCAATGCTCGGTTAAATCCAGTGGTTTTACTGCATGGGTCTCATCGAAATGCAATACAGCATTGAACTGGTCTGGTAACGAGGCGACAAAATAATGGCTGATACGCTCGGTATCAGGTCGATAGACAACGCCGATCGCACGTTCAAGACGTGGGATGCGAAGTTCATTTGCCAAGTCCAGGTCGTCAAATTTCAATAGGAAAGAAGGCAAGCCAGTATCATGCAACAAGCCATCGTAGCTACCTGGCTGCGGTACGCACGTGTCGCCGTTGGCCCGGGTGATCCCAGTCCGACGCTGCTGTGACCGTGCCAGTATAAGTGGTGAACCCTATATTCACCGCTAGATTACCGTAATGCTCGCGTACGAGTTGGCCGATATTGAATTCCCCGCGAGTACCCATCTCCGTTGCGCTGGCATCGCCGATATGCGAGTTATGGGCCCAGACAACAATTTTTGCTTTACCGTTCAGCGAAGTCAGGTGCCTATCAAGTGCCTCAAGCGTATCAACCATGTGACGATCGCGTAAATTCCATGATGAAACATCGCGATTAAACATGAGTCGGTAATATTTCTCTGCATTTTTAACCAGCTTTGCATTCTGCTCGGCGTAAAAGTATTCGTCTACGGCTAGCCTACCATCGCGCTGCAGGTAGTCGGCGGAATGACCGCGCAATTCGTGCAATTGCAGAAGGACATCGCTTTCACAGGCCTCGGCACCCTGAAAAGCCGTAGCATAAGCATAGTTCTGAGGATTGATGCCAAAATGATCAAAGCATGCATAGCGGTGCCGTGCACGTTGAGCCGCTTCAGGATCTACTTTGTCTAGATATTTAATCACGCTGGCCATAGAGGCATGCAGGCTGTAAAGATC
>DIZU01000014.1:3786-3988 GCA_002429455.1 Methylotenera sp. UBA6020
CAAGGCCGTAAAAACCAACCTGAGCCTCGTTGCTGCGTGGCTTATTGAATGCATGTAGCCACTCTACAAATTGCAGCACCTCACGGTTACACCACATCCAGGTCGGAAAACGCTTAAAACCATCAAGCGCCTGATTGGCGGAAACACTGCCCAACTCGCCCTTGACATACCGATTGACTCTATAGGCATCAGGCCAGTCGCC
>DIZU01000014.1:4307-4472 GCA_002429455.1 Methylotenera sp. UBA6020
TCTGGTAGGCAGCCTGTCGAATTACAAACGAGAGTGCGTCAGTATTGACCTGTTTCATAGCGGAACTCCTCTTGGGCAAAGCATATGCGCCTTCCAATTAGCGTATTTGATTTATATCAAAATATTTACTTATTAACTCTTTAATAAAGCACTGAAGGTGAATGC
>DIZU01000020.1 GCA_002429455.1 Methylotenera sp. UBA6020
ATTAAAACCTATAAATATAGAATAACATATTCTTAAATTAAGTTATTAATAACTGATATAGTGCGCAGTCTTGCGTTTAATCGCGCTAATTTACGAATACTCCATATGGAATTTGGTTATATTGTTGCGGGCTTTGTTGTCGGTTTGCTGGTTGGATTAACCGGCGTGGGTGGCGGCTCTTTGATGACGCCTATACTTGTGTTATTTTTTCACATTAAACCCGCGCTGGCTGTAGGTACAGATCTGCTGTACGCCAGTGTTACTAAAAGTGCAGGTATTTTTGCACATGGCAAACTAGGCAAATATTGACTGGAAAATTGTACGACTTTTGGCATACGGCAGCGTGCCAGCATCTATTATCACCACGCTATATCTGAAAAACCAGGACATTGCTTCAGATAGCGCCGTCAATACCATTAAATTCTGGCTTGGCGTTGCCTTGCTGATTACATCGCTCTCTGTACTATTTCGCAGTCAACTGGCAAGTTTTTCAAAAAGAGAACATCTGATCAACGCTAAATGGACACCTTATTTAACTATAATTTTGGGTGTAACTTTAGGCTTTTTAGTCACTCTAACATCAGTTGGTGCGGGCGCGCTGGGGGTAACTGCGCTTTTAATCATTTATCCAAATAGATTAATTACTACCATTATTGGCTCTGATGTTGCGCATGCGGTGCCATTAACGCTCGTTGCAGGCTTGGGTCATGCCAGCATAGGCACGGTGGATTACAGCTTGCTAGGTACGCTTTTAATTGGCTCTATCCCTGGCATTTGGATTGGTAGCCACTTAAGCTCTAAAGTGGCCGAACATTGGGTACGCATTGTGCTTGCAACCATACTGATTTATGTGGGCTTGAAGCTCATTTTCCATTAAAATGTTGAATTAACAGAATTAACCTCAAGAAATTAACTTCACGACATTAAGATAATGCAATATGTATAAATACGATGAAATAGATCAGCAAATAGTCGATGAGCGCGTTGCGCAATATCGCGATCAAACACGCCGCTTTTTAGCTGGCGAACTCACCGAAGATGAATTTCGTCCGTTACGCTTGCAAAACGGCCTGTATATTCAACGCCACGCGCCTATGCTACGGATCGCCGTGCCTTATGGCATGCTATCTAGCAAGCAATTGCACAAGCTAGGTGATATCGCCCAGCGTTATGATCGTAGTTACGGCCATTTTAGTACGCGCCAAAACCTGCAACTCAACTGGCCTAAACTGGAAGACACGCCTGACATCCTGGCCGAGCTTGCCACCGTTGAAATGCACGCGATTCAAACCTCAGGCAATTGCATCCGCAATATCACCACTGACCAATTTGCAGGCATTGCCCCCGACGAAGTGGTTGATCCACGCGCGATGGCAGAAATCATGCGCCAATGGAGCACGTTCCATCCGGAATTTGCCTTATTGCCGCGTAAATTCAAAATCGCAGTATCTGGCACCCAGCAAGACCGTGCGGTTGTGCAAGCACATGATATTGGTATGGAGTTTTATCGTGATGCGAAAAACAACATCGCCATCAAAGTATGGGTAGGCGGTGGTTTAGGCCGTACGCCTATTTTAGGCAGCGTCATTCGCGAACATCTTGAGTGGCAAGACGCCCTTACCTATTGCGAAGCGATTATCCGCGTGTACAACCTACATGGTCGTCGCGACAATATATACAAAGCGCGTATCAAAATCCTGGTAAAAGCGCTTGGTATTGAAGAATTCCGCAAACAAGTAGAAGCGGAATGGCTGCATCTTAAAGATAGCCCCAATACCATCACTGAGGCTGAGTTTGCACGTGTGTCAAAATATTTTGATGCCATGCCTTATGAAACACTGCCCGCACATAACGCCAGCTTTGATGCTGCCATCGCCAGCAATCCAGCGTTTGCGGCCTGGGCCAAACGCAGCTTACACGCCCATAAAACCCCTGGTTACCGTGCCGTTACGCTCTCGCTCAAACCGCACGGCAAAGCACCTGGTGACGCCACAAGTGAACAAATGCATGTTGTCGCTGACTTGGCAGCACAATATAGTTTTGGCGAGTTACGTGTATCTCATGAGCAAAATTTAATTCTGGCTGACGTGAAATTAAGCGATTTATTTGCCGTATGGGAAAAAGCACGTGCGCATGGACTTGCTACACCAAATATTGGCTTGCTTACTGACATTATTTGCTGCCCGGGCGGCGACTTTTGTTCTCTGGCTAATGCCAAGAGCATCCCAATTGCCGAAGCGATTCAAATGCAATTCGACAACCTGGATTACCTACACGACATCGGCGAAATTGAGATCAACATCTCCGGCTGTATGAATGGTTGCGGCCATCATAGTGTCGGTCACATCGGTATTCTAGGTGTAGATAAAGATGGCTCTGAATGGTATCAAGTGTCAATTGGCGGCAAACAAGGTAATGATGCCAGCCTAAGCACTGTGATTGGCCCTTCATTTGCGGCTGAAGAAATGCCCGAGGTCGTACAACGTTTGATTGACGTTTATATCCAAGAACGCACAGATGAAGAACGCTTTATTGATACAGTGCGTCGCATAGGTGT
>DIZU01000074.1:0-2962 GCA_002429455.1 Methylotenera sp. UBA6020
TTAATGAAAACTTATAAGCATTTGATTTAAATCTTCCATAAAAATCATTTAAGCCTATATAAACTTTGACCCAGCATGTCCGGCGTGACGAGTACAATCCCTTTTTCAGACACATGAAAACGCTTGGCATCTAAAGTTAAATCCACCCCGATTTGCATGCCTTCAGGTATTTCGCAGCCACGGTCAATCACCACATTTTTGAGCACTGCATGGCGATTGATTGTTACCTTGGGCAGGATGACCGATCCAACGATATCGCAATAACTATGCACACGCACATCAGAAAATAACACGGAATTTGTAATGCACGAACCACTAATTAAACAGCCGCCGGAAACTAATGAGTCAGTTGCTTTACCGGTTCGGCCCACATCATTAAAAACAAACTTTGCTGGTGGAAGCTGCTCCTGATAGGTCCAGATTGGCCAATCTCTGTCATATAAATTAAGCTCAGGGATTACTTTTGTAAGCTCCATATTGGCTTCCCAATAGGCATCAATCGTCCCTACATCGCGCCAATAATAATTACCATTTTTAGCACCCACGCAACTATCAGTAAAACGATGCGCTTGTATTTTATATTTTTTAATTAGATAAGGAATAATGTCGCCGCCAAAATCGTGGTTTGATTTCGGGTCATCGGCATCACGAATTAATTGCTCATATAAGAATTTAGCGTTGAATATATAAATACCCATACTAGCAAACGCTTTTGTAGTGTCACCAGGCATATGTTTAGGGTTGGCGGGCTTTTCTGCAAACTCAATCACACGATCAGTTTCATCCACCGCTAGTACACCAAAGCTTTTAGCATCTTCTAAAGGCACATTGATACAAGCTACCGTCATGTCCGCATTGTTTCTGGCATGGGTTGCCAGCATTTTGCCGTAATCCATTTTGTAAATATGATCACCTGCCAAGATCAAAATGTATTCCGCCCCCCCTTCACGCAGTAAATCAATGTTTTGATAAACGGCATCTGCCGTGCCCTTGTACCATTCTTCTGAAATCCGCTGCTGTGCTGGAATGATATTGACATATTCATTGAATTCACCACGTAAAAAGCCCCAGCCACGCTGAATATGCTGAATCAAACTTTGCGCTTTATATTGGGTAGCCACGTTAATACGGCGAATGCCGGAGTTAATGCAATTAGAAAGCGGAAAATCTATAATTCGAAATTTTCCACCAAATTGTACGGCAGGCTTAGCACGCCAATCAGTCAAGTTTTTTAAGCGGCTACCGCGTCCTCCTGCCAGAATCATCGCGACGGTGTTTTTTGTCAGTGTACTAATAAAACGGTCTGAATGCTGTTCTTGCGACATGATGCCCTCCTGAAGTTTGATTAATTATTTACTTAACTAGCTGGGCTAACTAGCTTAATTTTTGTTCTACTGCAATTGATTACATTATAATCAGCTTAAAGCATTACAATCTAGCTAATTAAAGCTAAAAACCTTAAAAAATTAGGGAAATATATCTTGGTAAAATCTAAAACGACTCCGGTTGATTCTGAAGTAGTAAAATCAAGCGTACAGTCAAACGCACTTCGGCTCATTTTAGAGGCACGTCATCATGACCCATTTAGCTTTCTAGGGCTGCATTCAGTCAATGACAGCAGTGGACATGCCTATGTATTCCGTACGTTTCTGCCCCATGCATCTGAAGTATCCATCAAGATCGGAAAAGCATGGACTAAGCTTGAAAAAACGCATCATGATGGCTTGTTTGAATGGCATGAAAAAACCGCACTCAAAACACCTTGTTTACTCAAAATAACATGTGATAACAATAGTTACGAAACATACGATCCTTACACTTTCACTTCCAGCATCACGCAAGAAGAGCTTTACCTATTTGGCGAGGGCCGCTTAAAACAAGCCTATAAAACACTAGGTGCTCAGTGCATCACGCAAGATGACATCGCGGGTGTTCGTTTTGCGGTATGGGCACCAAACGCAGAACGCGTCAGCGTGATTGGAAGCTTTAATGGCTGGGATGGCCGGATACATTCGATGCGTGCACATGGTGCAAGCGGTGTTTGGGATATTTTTATCCCTCATCTGACTGTAAACGATACCTATAAATTTGAAATTCGTAATCGCCATACCAGGAATATTTTAGTCAAAACTGATCCTTATGGCTTTGAATTTGAACAACGTCCGGGTACCGCAGCAAAAATCAGCACCTCCCAGTATCAATGGCAAGACCAAGCGTGGCTATCATCACGTAAACAGCACGACTGGCTACATGCGCCTTTCAATTGCTACGAAGTACACTTAGGCTCATGGCAACGCAATGACAAAGGTCATTTCTTAAGCTATCGCGAACTGGCAGCCACTTTAGTGCCTTATGTTGCCGAAATGGGTTATACCCATGTTGAATTGCTGCCAATTTCAGAACATCCGTTGAATGAATCTTGGGGCTACCAAACCACAGGCTACTTTGGCGTCACTAACCGCTTTGGTTCGCCCGATGATTTACGTTTTCTGATTGATGCATTTCACCACGCCAATGTGGGGGTGATTTTAGATTGGGTGCCAGGGCATTTTCCAAAAGATGATTGGGCATTGGCGCGTTTTGATGGCACTGCATTGTATGAGCATGAAGACCCGCGCTTAGGTGAGCATCAGGACTGGGGCACCTATATTTTTAATTACGGCCGCAATGAGGTGCGTAACTTTTTAATCGCAAACGCCTATTACTGGCTTGCGGAATTCCATATTGATGGCTTACGTGTAGATGCCGTAGCCTCCATGCTCTACCTTGATTACTCACGCAAAGCTGGCGAGTGGTTGCCTAACAAATTCGGTGGACGAGAAAACCTAGATGTCATTGATTTCTTAAAACAACTCAACATCATGGTTGGTGAAGACTTTGCCGGGGTATTGACCATTGCTGAAGAATCTACCGCTTGGCCAATGGTGTCACGCCCGGTTTATTTGGGCGGTTTAGGCTTTAG
>DIZU01000074.1:3277-3442 GCA_002429455.1 Methylotenera sp. UBA6020
GGACGGGAATGGAATGTCAACAGCAGCCTGGATTGGCACTTACTAAGTAGTGAATATGAAGGCCATCAATGGCATCAAGGCATTAAGCACGCAAGTGCCGACTTAAACAGGCTATATAAAGAACTCAACTCACTGCATACACTTGATTTTGAACACCACGGGTTT
>DIZU01000074.1:3752-3910 GCA_002429455.1 Methylotenera sp. UBA6020
ACTGGATTGATTGCCACGACACCGAACAATCAATTATCAGCTTTATAAGACGTGGCTTAGACGATAGTTTTGTTATAATACTGCTGAATTTTACGCCTGTGTTACGCAATGAGTATCGCATTGGCGTACCGCAAGCTGGTAGTTACCAAGAGATTTTT
>DIZU01000045.1 GCA_002429455.1 Methylotenera sp. UBA6020
CCTGTCTCGTGGGCTCGGAGATGTGTATAAGAGACAGCAAATCTAGATTTTAGTGGGATCCTACAAAAACTTAAATATCCAAATTATTAGCACCCAACGCATTACTTTCAATAAATGCGCGTCTTGGCTCAACATTGTCGCCCATTAGCGTGGTAAAGATTTCATCCGCGGCAATTGCATCATCAATCTGTACTTTGAGTAAGCGGCGCACGGTTGGGTCCATGGTGGTTTCCCATAACTGCGATGGGTTCATCTCACCCAAGCCTTTATAGCGTTGGATATTGAGGTTGTGTTTAGCTTCTTCTAACAACCAGTCTAGCGCTTGTTTGAAAGTGACTATTGCCTGCTCTTTTTCACCGCGTTTGATTGCAGCGCCCTCGCCTAACAGGCCTTGTAGCATAACGGACATCCGGCTGATTTGTCTGTAATCACCAGAACCCAAGAACTCTCCATTGATTACGCAGCATTGCAAGTTGCCATGCACGTATTTATTGATTTCCAGGCGATACTCGCTGGCTTCTTGATCAAAACCTACAATCACTTCGCTACCAATCGCGCCTAGAATCGGGCGTAACTTTTCAGCGGCGGCTTCTGTCGTTTCTTTGGTACCTAAGCTAAGTTCACCTAGATCTTGTATGGCGCGTAGTACGCTTTCATCGTAGAGGGATGAGATTCTGCGTATCACGGCTTCTGTTAACACCATTTGTTTAGCAATTTCTGTTAATGGTGCGCCAGTAATGGTTGCGCCATCAGTTTTGGTGATAAGTTCTGCGCCTTTAAGGGCAGATTGCAATAGGTATTGATCTAACTCTTGTTGGTCTTTTAAGTAGCGTTCATCTTTACCTTGTTTCACTTTATATAGCGGTGGTTGTGCAATGTAAATGTGACCGCGCTCAACCAACTCTGTCATCTGGCGATAAAAGAATGTGAGCAGCAACGTACGGATATGCGCACCATCGACGTCCGCATCGGTCATGATAATAATCCGGTGGTAGCGTAGTTTTTCTGCATTAAAATCAGCTTTACCAATACTGGTGCCAAGCGCGGTAATGAGCGTGGCAATTTCTTGCGAGCCGATTAATTTATCAAAACGGGCTTTTTCAACGTTTAAGATTTTACCTTTAAGTGGCAAAATCGCTTGAAATTTACGATCACGCCCTTGTTTGGCTGAACCACCTGCTGAGTCACCTTCGACCAGGTAAATTTCGCATTTAGCTGGGTCGCGTTCTTGGCAATCAGCCAGTTTACCTGGTAAGCCCATGGTATCCATTACGCCTTTACGGCGGGTAATTTCACGTGCTTTACGTGCAGCTTCACGCGCACGGGCTGCATCTACAATTTTGCCAACGATTATTTTTGCATCAACTGGGTTTTCTTGTAAGAACTCCGCTAGTTTGGCAGATACTACTTCTGAAACCACTGGCTGCACTTCACTTGAAACCAGTTTGTCTTTTGTTTGTGATGAGAATTTTGGGTCTGGCACTTTAACCGATAACACGCAGCAGATACCTTCACGCATGTCGTCACCCATCGTTTCTACTTTGGCTTTTTTAGCCATTTCGGTTTGCTCAATGTATTGGTTCAGCGTGCGTGTCATCGCAGTGCGTAAGCCGGTTAAATGTGTGCCGCCGTCGCGTTGCGGAATGTTATTGGTAAAACATTGCACTGTTTCTGAGTAGGAATCATTCCATTGCATAGCAACTTCAATCGTCATGCCGTCTTTTTCACCCATTGCGTAGAATGTTTTGGGATGAAGTACGGTTTTAGAGCGGTTCATGTATTCCACAAACCCTTTAATGCCGCCTGAATAGGCAAAGTTTTCACTTTTGCCATTACGTTGGTCAATTAGCTCAATTTTTACGCCATTGTTCAAAAAAGACAACTCACGAATACGTTTAGCTAAAATTTCAAAATGGTATTCAACTAAAACGAATGTTTCGACAGAGGCTAAAAAGTGCACTTCGGTACCACGTTTTTCTGTTGTGCCTGTTTGCGTTAATGGCGCCATAGCGACACCGCGTTGAAACTCCATTTGATGTACTTGACCATTACGGTAAATTTTTAGGCGCAACCAGTCTGATAGCGCATTGACCACAGATACACCCACACCATGCAAACCGCCGGATACTTTGTATGAGTTCTGGTCAAACTTACCGCCAGCATGCAACTCCGTCATTACAATTTCAGCGGCAGAACGTTTTACCGCTTTAATATCATCGTATTTAATATCAGTTGGAATACCGCGACCATTGTCCGTCACACTAATAGAGTTATCTACATGGATAGTGACTTTAATATCATTACAATGTCCCGCCAAGGCCTCATCAATCGCATTATCTAGCACCTCAAACACCATATGATGCAAACCAGAACCGTCCGAGGTATCTCCAATATACATACCGGGACGTTTGCGTACCGCATCTAAGCCTTCAAGAATCTTAATACTGGATGAATCGTAATCGGTTGATTGTGCTTTATTTTCAGCCATGCCATTAGTCATTATGTAAGTTATCTTTGTATAAGTATTTATTTGGGTTTAACAATATTACTGAGTTTAACAAAAACTTAAATTTTATTATTATTTGGTTTCACGTGAAACATTGTGTGTTTATATTTATGCATAAGCCATTATAAACATAAGCTTATATACGCATTGGCATCACTACATATTTATAGTGTGCATTGTTTGGCAAGGTAATCAAACAACTGCTATTAGCATCTGCAAATGAAAATGAAACTTGCTCACTGCTAGTATTATTTAACACGTCAATTAAATAGGTAACATTAAATCCTATATCCAGTGCATCTCCACTGTAGTCTACTTCCAATTCCTCTTCAGCCTCTTCTTGATCGCTATTGGTGCTGATTAATTTTAAATTGTTATTATTCAATACCATGCGGATTCCGCGATATTTTTCATTCGATAAAATAGAAGCACGTTGCATCGCTAACAACACACCTAATCTCTCAGTAGTAAATGTATTTTGATGCCCAGTTGGAATCACGCGATTGTAATCTGGAAATTTTCCGTCTATGACTTTTGAAATCAATTTAAGATTACCAAAACTGAAATTTACTTGGTTACTAGACATTTCAATTTGTACATCTTCTTCACTGTCATCTAATAGTTTAATCAATTCAATAACAGTTTTACGAGGTAAGATAATTTCTTGTTTTTCATAGTTTTGTTTTAGTTCTGTTGAAGTAAAACTCAAACGATGACCATCGGTACCTACAATATTTAAGCGGTTTGCAGACACTTCAAATAACAAGCCATTGAGATAATAACGAATATCTTGCTGCGCCATGGCAAATTCAACTTGTTTTAATAAGTCTTTTAGTTGACGCTGACCTATCGTCACCAAGGTGCTTTCACCTTGTGTTTTAGTCATCACCGGATAATCAGCTGCAGGCAAAGTCTGTAAATTAAAACGGCTTTTTCCGGCTTTTAAAGTAATACGGCTTTCATTGGTTGCCATGTTAATTTCTGAACTATCAGGCAATGACCGACAAATATCGAGTAATTTTTTTGCTGCTATTGTAGTTGAGAAATCACCGCCCGTTGCGCTATCTACCGATAATGAAATTTGCATTTCTAAATCTGTTGCCGTCAGATGAATTTTATTTTGTTTAACTTCCAATAATAAATTAGAAAGTATAGGCAGTGTGTGTCTTTTTTCTACAATACTGGCAACTGGAAGTAAGTGGTTTTAACAAGGTATCGCGGTTGATTTGTATATTCATCTTTATAACCTAAATAATATCTGTCTCTTATACACATCTGACGCTGCCGACGAA
>DIZU01000125.1 GCA_002429455.1 Methylotenera sp. UBA6020
GAGCACGCTCTGAGAAAACGACCTATTGATTGCCTAGTGAGGACGGCAGTTTATTGCTCATAATTATTATATTTAAGCCTTTAAGTATTAAAAATTAGGTAAAATCTAATATTAATTCAATCGGTTATTAGCCCACATGTTCGTTCACCCAGAGTTTGACCCCATTGCAATTCATCTCGGCACCTTTGGCATTCACTGGTATGGCCTGATGTATTTAATTGGTTTTTTAGCATTTTTAGGCTTAGGTAAATGGCAAATTAAATATCGCACCTGGCATGGCTGGACGAATGAAATGCTTGATGACGCACTGTTTTTTGGTGCATTAGGCGTAATTCTAGGCGGCCGCTTAGGTTATGTACTGTTTTATCAATTGTCGTATTTTATGCAACATCCCGCAGAAATATTAGCGGTGTGGCAAGGCGGCATGAGCTTTCATGGCGGCTTTTTAGGCGTATTAGCAGCCATGTGGATTTTTGCGCGCAAATATCATCTTAAATGGCTCAACATCATGGACTTTGTTGCACCGTTAGTGCCTATCGGCCTAGGGGCCGGCCGTATGGGTAACTTTATCAATGGTGAACTGTGGGGCAGAGTCACCAATGCAGAATATGGCATGGTGTTTCCTAAAGTGGATCACTTCTTGCGCCACCCATCGCAACTATACGAATTTGGGTTGGAAGGCATTGTGCTATTTTTGGCACTTTGGATTTACTCGGCAAAACCACGTGCAGCAGGTGCCATTTCTGCCTTGTTTTTAATAGGCTACGGTAGTTTTAGATTTTTGGTGGAGTTTACGCGTGAACCAGATGACTACTTAGGCTTGTTATCTATGGGTCTGAGCATGGGTCAATGGTTGAGCTTGCCGATGATTGTGTTAGGCGCGGCAATGTACGCCGCTACTTTCAAAAAAGGCTTAAACAAGAGTGCTTAAAACGACTTCAACGCATTGGCTAGCAACAACGCTTGATGCCTTTCCATTTTTTATCCTGCCACTGCTTGAAAAATGCTGCGCGACTTAATGGTAGCTCATGTTCAAGCTCAGCATTTTCGGCTTGATGCTGCAAGTAGTGCTGCAAATATTGCTCGTAAGCATCGTCGCCGGAAAGGCGACGGATGTTTTGCCACAACGCTTTAATCTTATTTAACATTTAATCTCTCACCCAACTATCGTCTAACTGCGTTTCACTATGCGGCACTTCGGTTAAAGGCAACAGTGATTTTCCTGCAAAGTACCGATACGTTACATATAGCATATCAATAATCACCACCCATAACACCACCACAAAAAACATCGTTAAGTAGGCATCCAGCCGTTGGTTGAATATCAGCTGCGGCGCGACTAATGCCTTATCGGCTGGCAGCGTACCCGCTGCCAGCTTGGTTGCTAAGCCATTGGCAGCAGCAAAAAAGCCCACCCGGATATCGTCACTAAAAATCTTTTGCCATGCCGCAGTTGTGGTAACGATTACCAGCCAAATCAACGGTAAACCAGTGATCCAGGCATATTTAAGCTTGCCCGACTTCACCAGAATTCCCGTTGCTACACATAAGGCAATGGCCGCCAGCATTTGGTTCGCAATGCCGAACAATGGCCATAAAATATTCACGCCACCGTTGGGGTCGATCACGCCGATATATAAAAAGTAGCCCCACCCCGCCACCACTAGCGCGCTGGTAAATATTACCGAGGGCATCCAAGAAGTTCGACCAATTTTTGGCCAAATATTACCCAGCATATCTTGCAGCATAAAGCGGCCTACCCGTGTGCCAGCATCTAGCGTAGTGAGGATAAAAATCGCCTCAAACATGATGGCAAAGTGATACCAAAGCGCCAGCATGCTTTTGCCAAACGCACTGCCAAAAATACTCGCCATGCCCACCGCTAAGCTAGGCGCACCTCCGGTGCGGGCAAATAAGGTACTTTCGCCCATATCCTTTGCCAGTTGGCTCATTTGTTCAACGCTGACGGCAAATCCCCAGCTATTGATTTTGGCGATGGCATCAACAGCCTCTTTGCCCACCACGCCCGCTGGGCTATTGATAGCAAAGAACACGCCGGGCTCTAGCACTGTGGCTGCGATCATGGCCATAATCGCCACAAAACTCTCTAATAGCATGGCGCCGTAGCCTATCGTGCGAATATCGCGTTCATTGGCTAACAGCTTGGGCGTAGTGCCGGAGGCAATCAGCGCGTGAAAGCCGGAGATTGCGCCGCAAGCGATGGTAATAAACACAAACGGGAACAGCTTGCCGCCGAAAATAGGGCCGCTACCATCGGTAAATTGTGTGAGGGCAGGCATGTGTACATGCGGTTGCAAAATGACAATAGCGATTGCCAATAACGTCACCGTACCTAGCTTCACAAAAGTGGATAAATAATCGCGTGGTGCCAGTAACAACCACACCGGCATTACCGCTGCAGCAAAGCCATAGGCAATAATCGCCCAAGCTAACGTCAAACCCTCATAGTCGAACAACATGCGCAGGTCTGCGTGATGGTCTACCCAGCCGCCAGCAACGACAGCCAGTAACAGTAATACCACACCGAGAACAGATGCTTCTAATACTCTACCAGGGCGAAAATTACGCATGTAAAAGCCGACAATCATGGCAATTGGTATGGTTGCTGCCACGGTAGAAGTTGCCCACGGGCTGTGTTTCATGGCATTGACCACCACTAAGCCCAACACGGCAATGAGAATAATCATGATTAAGAACGTGCCAATCAAAGCAGCCGCACCGCCAATCGGGCCAATTTCATCACGGGCCATTTGCCCTAAACTACGGGCATTGCGGCGTGTGGAAAAAAACAGTGTCACCATATCTTGTACGGCACCGCCTAATACCGCGCCAATTAAAATCCATAGCGTGCCGGGCAAATAGCCGAACTGCGCGGCTAAGGTAGGGCCAACCAGCGGGCCAGGCCCGGCGATGGCGGCAAAATGGTGCCCAAATACCACCCATTTATTGGTGGGAATAAAATCACGGCCGTTATCCAACCGTTCGGCCGGTGTGGCACGGGTTTCATCAATCACCAATACGGTGGCGGCAATCCAAGCCGCATAAAAACGGTAAGCAATAGCATAAACACACGCCGCCGCCGCAATAAACCACAAGGCACTGATACTTTCACCACGGTTGAGCGCGATAGTACTGATTGCAGCAGCACCTAGCAGCGCCACTGCCAGCCAGATTATTGTTCTGAAATTTTTATGCATGATGATGATTGGGGAATGATTAGTTGCATAAGTATAAATCAGACCTGAGTTGTAGCTTCACCTTTTACGTCATTCTGAGCATAGCGAAGAATCCAGTAGCAATGTGGCCTAATGAAAAATGATGGATTCTTCGCTATGCTCAGAATGACGTGAATTGCTATGAACAAGACATTTACGACCCTGCTGACATGACGTTAATAATGTTTGTAAGCAGAATTTGTCACATCCTCTGAGTTGCCAGTGCTAATATCGACAATCAATTTTAATGACTCTCACAATATGCTGGCTGACTCCCATCCCCCCTCTAAAAGCCTAGCTCCCCTAACTAACCTATGGCCGTTTTTACGACCCTATCGTTCACGGGTATTGCTAGCATTTATACTGCTGTGCCTGGGGTCCGCCACGCTGTTATTAGTGCCGCTGGCTTTTCGCGATTTAATCGACTTCGGTTTTATAGGTAAAGCTGCAACCCACAAAACCAATACCGGTCTGATCGGCGCGTTAAGCTTGAATGGACATTTTTTAGTGATGTTTGCACTCGCCGCTTTTTGGGCGCTGATGATCTCCGCACGCTATTATACGATCTCATGGGTGGGCGAGCGCACCACGGCAGATTTACGCAGCGCGGTGTATGCCAGAGTCATGACGCAATCGCCACAATTTTTTGAAACCACCCAAACCGGCGAAGTACTGTCGCGCCTCACAGGTGACACCACGCTGATTCAAACCGTAGTGGGCAGCTCCATTTCCATGGGCTTGCGTAGTTTGTTTCAATTTGTCGGTGGCATGGTCATGTTGGCCGTCACCAACCTGTATCTATTTTCACTCAACATTGGCCTGATGTTGCTGCTGATATTACCGATTATTGTCATTGGCCGTTCCGTTAAAAAACTATCGCGCGAGTCGCAAGATCGCATCGCCGATAGCTCCGCCATGGCCAGTGAAATACTCAACGCCATGCCCACCGTACAATCTTATACGCAAGAACAGCGCGAAATTTCGCGCTTTAGTCATAGTGCCGATGTCAGCTTTACCACCGCATTAAAAAGAGTACGCGTACGCGCCATGCTCACCATGCTGATGGTAACGGCGATATTAGGCACCATCATCTTTGTGCTATGGATAGGCGCCCGCCAAGTGAGCGCGGGCACGATGACTGGCGGCGAGCTAGCCTCGTTTGTACTGTACGCCTTGATGGTGGCTGGCGGGGTGGGCACCATGGCAGAGGTATGGGGCGACGTAATGCGCGCAGCGGGGGCGACCGAACGCCTGCTGGAACTTTTACATGCCGATGCAGCAATTAAAGAACCCATTAACGCACAAATACTCATGAATCCAACGCAGGCTGCCATTGAGTTCAAGCATGTGGTCTTTCACTACCCATCGCGTCCGCAAATCGCCGCGCTGGATGATGTGTCACTCACCATTGCTGCCGGTGAAACCATTGCGCTAGTTGGACCGTCTGGTGCAGGTAAAACCACGCTGTTTCAATGCCTGCTCAGGTTTTATGAATTAAGCTCTGGTCAAATCAGTATCAATGGTCAAGCGATTAACACATTAAGTCTGCAAAGCTTGCGCCACAGTATAGCTATCGTTCCGCAAGATGCCGTGATATTTTCGGCCAATGCGCTGGAAAATATCCGTTACGGCAAACCCGATGCAACCGATGATGAAGTCATTTCCGCAGCAAAAGCCGCACAAGTGGATGAATTTATCCATAAACTACCTGATGGCTACCAAACTTTCTTAGGTGAGCGCGGCACACGCTTATCTGGCGGGCAGAGACAACGCATCGCTATTGCGCGTGCGATATTAAAAGATGCACCAATATTGTTACTGGATGAAGCCACTAGCGCACTGGATGCCGAATCTGAAATTCTGGTGCAACAAGGATTGAACGCCGCCATGCAGGGCCGCACCACTTTGATGATTGCGCACCGTTTAAGCACCGTACAAAAAGCCAATCGCATTATCGTCATGGAGCATGGGCGTATTATAGAAATCGGCAGCCCTGCCCAGTTGCGCGAACAAGGTGGTTTGTATGCGCGCCTGGCGAAGTTGCAACTAGGCTAAGTTCCTGGCGGAGAGCATTAATGCCAAGCACGACATGATCTACCATGCTGAAAAGGCATTAAAAAAACACTAACGTATAGACGCATTAATGATCAAAAGTTGTAATAAATCCATTAACAAAATAATCAAAAACTGCAGTTGCACCAAAATAGCGTGGTGCAACTGCACCTTATCTGTGCAGATATCACAGCTACTTTCCCTGCTCCATTCTGTCAATACATCACAAATTACTCAATAAAATCATAACCATAATC
>DIZU01000017.1:0-3999 GCA_002429455.1 Methylotenera sp. UBA6020
TATGGTTACATTTGCAAACTTCCGCTTGCCTACTTGCGCGAATAATAATGGCGCCCTTATTAAGGACCAGCGCTTTATCCGTGACTTTTTCTCCGTCTAACTTGATGCCGCCTTGCTCAATGGCCCTAAAAGCTTCAGACGTGCTGCTCACCAAACCGGCTAGCTTTAGCAATTGTGCAACACCGATGCTTACACCATCTATCGTCACGGTTACTTCAGGTACATCATCAGGAATCCCGCCTTTTGAGCGGGTTTGAAAGTCAGCCAAGGCCTTTTCTGCATCCGCTGCGCTATGGAAGCGCGTCACGATCTCCTGCGCAAAGCCTACTTTAATATCTCGTGGATTACTGCCTACCGCGACATCAGCTTTCCATTTGGCAACAGTTTCTAACGATGCAAACGACAGCAACTCTATATAACGCCACATCAATTCATCAGAGATGGACATGATTTTGGCAAAGATCACTTCGGGCGCTTCAGCAATGCCTATATAGTTACCGAGTGATTTGGACATTTTATTCACGCCGTCCAAACCCTCCAACAACGGCATGGTAAGCACACATTGCTGACCTTGCCCGGCCTGTTTTTGTAGCTCCCGACCCATCAGCAGGTTAAATTTCTGGTCGGTACCACCCAGTTCCACATCGGCTTTCAGGGCTACAGAGTCATAACCTTGTAATAAAGGATATAAGAACTCGTGTATGGCAATAGGCTGATTTGACTTATATCTTTTAGAAAAATCATCGCGCTCCAACATGCGCGCGACGGTATGGCTGGCAGCCAGCTTAAGCATACCTGCCGCACCTAACTCATTTAGCCATTTAGAATTGAAAACGACTTCCGTCTGCTCGGGCTTAAGTATTTTGAATACTTGCGCTGTATAAGACTTGGCATTCTCTTGTACTTGCTCTGCAGTTAGCGGTGGTCGCGTTGCGCTCTTACCCGTCGGGTCGCCTATCATGCCCGTAAAATCACCAATTAAAAACAGCACCTGATGGCCCAACTCTTGAAATTGGCGCAACTTATTGATGAGCACCGTATGGCCCAAATGCAAATCCGGTGCTGTGGGGTCAAAGCCGGCTTTTATTCTGAGCGGCCTGCCAGACTTTATACTTAGTTTAAGCTTTTCAACTAATTCAGCCTCAATTAAAAGCTCATCTGCGCCACGCTTAATCACTGCGAGCTGTTGATTGATGTCAATATTCACGTCGTCTATGTCCTTAAACTTTACTTAAACCCCAATATTAAAACCAGTCATTTGCTTGTTTTAATTGAGTTTTCTGTTAGTATCCGCAATCGAATTAAATTTTTATAGAGGTCAGCCCGTGGATAATAACGAGCCTAATCAAAACAGCCCTACATCTCACTATTTGGTCAAAGAGCATTCTCAAGTAAATTCAACACAAAACCCCATTTTAGCGCAAAACGCGGATAAAGCTGAGCGCAAGCTTAAATTGCGCTGGATTTTAGCAATTTCTTGCTTACCATTATTCGGCATCTACGCCGCGTTTGGTATTGCGCCACAAACATTGACGGGCACCATTGCAACCGCTAGCGTGGTAGAAGAAATTGCCATGCCTAATACTGACGCAATTGCCAACGCAGCCGAACCCAATTTTTGGTACAAAGAACATGTGCGTAGCGATGACACCTTGAACAGTGTGCTGTCTCGCTTAAACATTCGTAATCGCGATGCGATTGACTATATCCGCAACGACAGCGTTGCCAGCGAGATAGCCTCGGCCTTAAAACCTGGCCATGAAATTGAAGCGCAAACCGATCGTGATGGCAATTTAGCTTCACTTGAATACCAGTTAGACTCTGACCAGTTTATTAACATTAAGCAAACTGCTACAGGCTATGAGGCTAACAAAGCCATACATCAGCTTGAAAAACGCCCTATATTAAAATCCGCTGAAATCAAAAGCTCCTTGTTTGGCGCAACCGATGATGCCAATATTCCGGATCATATTGCAATTCAAATCGCTGAAATGTTTGAAAGTGAAATTGATTTCCATACCGACCTGCGCCGTGGCGACCACTTGAACGTTATCTATGAAGGCAGTTACGACCAAGGCGAATTACTGAACACGGGCGATGTGTTAGCGGCAGAGTTTGTTAATAACGGCAAAACTTATCGCGCTGTGGGTTATCGGGATGATGCGAATGAAATGCACTACTACACGCCTGAAGGCCTAAGCCTGCATAAATCATTTTTACGTTCGCCATTAGAGTTCACCCGTATCAGTTCAGGATTTAGTTTGGGACGTTTCCATCCTATATTACAGCGCATGAGAGCCCATAAAGGTGTTGATATGGCAGCGCCAACCGGCACACGTATCAAGGCTTCTGGCGATGCTGTGGTTGATTTTGTTGGTCAAAAAGGTGGTTATGGCAATGTCATTATGCTGAAACATGCCAACGGCGTGAGCACGGTGTATGGACATTTATCGCGCTTTGCCGCGGGCTTACACCGCGGTGAAAAAGTCGCGCAAGGTGACATTATCGGCTTTGTGGGTATGACCGGTTTAGCAACAGGGCCACATTTGCATTATGAATTTTTACTAAACGGCGAACATCGCGACCCAATGACGGTAGCTTTACCCAAAGCCAACCCAATTACCGCATCCAACAAAGCCCAATTTGACAGCGTCAGCAATCAACTGACAGCCCAACTAAGGTTACTAGGCACGAGCAATATCGCTGCGCTAGATTAAATATAACTTTATATACTAAATTAAACGCGACCCTAAAATAACTATGGCTGGCGAGCTTTTCATCGGACTGATGTCGGGCACCAGCCTGGATGGTGTAGATGTTGCACTGGTTGAATTTAACAAAACTGCGGTTAACGATACACATCAACCGCATGTCCTGCATACGCATTTTCTCGCATACCCGCCTGACCTACGCGGCCAGATCTTAGCACTACAACATCCTACCGATAATGAGCTAGAAACTACCGCACTCATAGGCAATACACTGGCACAGCTTTATGCAAAGGCGGTGAATCAATTACTTGCCGCAGCCAACATCACCTCGGATAATATTGTTGCCATCGGCTGCCACGGTCAAACCATCAGGCATCGGCC
This sequence comes from Methylotenera sp. UBA6020, assembly GCA_002429455.1. Lineage (GTDB taxonomy): Bacteria > Pseudomonadota > Gammaproteobacteria > Burkholderiales > Methylophilaceae > Methylotenera. Next base: position 3,093 of record DIZU01000017.1, read on the forward strand.
ACAGTTTAAAGACGGCATTGGCTTTACCTTACAAATCGGTAACGCTGCCCTGTTGTCTGAGTTGACCAACATTACCGTCATAGCCGACTTTAGAAGTCGTGACATTGCTGCGGGCGGGCAAGGTGCGCCCTTAGTACCGGCATTTCATCAAGCCGTATTTGCAAGCACTCAAGTTAATCGGACGTTGATCAATATGGGTGGCATTGCCAATATAACCTATCTTGCCAATAGCGGGGAAGTGTTTGGCTTTGACTCTGGCCCGGGTAATATGTTGCTAGACGCATGGATTAAACAACATAAGAACCTGGACTACGATGCAAATGGCGCGTGGGCAAGCACCGGGGAAGTGATAGCACCATTATTATCGGCAATGTTAGCTGAGCCCTATTTTGCATTGGCGCCACCCAAAAGTACCGGGCGTGACTTGTTTAACGCCGCATGGCTAGAAAAAATGTTGCTCGCACAAAAATTGCCAGGTGCAAATTATCGGCCGCAAGATGTTGCGCGCACCTTGGTGGCGCTCACGGCACACAGTATTCATGATGCGCTGATACAAGACTGCGGCGACGTTGATGAAATTTACTTATGTGGCGGTGGTGCGCACAATACCTTGCTGAAAAATAGTCTGCAAGCGTTATTGGGTGACAAAAAAGTAGCAACTACTGAAGCGCTGGGTATTGGAGTTGATTGGGTAGAAGCCATTGCATTTGCCTGGCTCGCCAGACAATGTCTACGTAAAGAAACGGCTAACCTGCCTAAAGCAACTGGCGCAAAAGGTGCACGCATATTAGGTGCTATCTACCAACATTAAGTCGAACACCTCAACCAAATGCGCCATGACACCACTTTTTATTGAGTATTTGGCCGCATCATTAAAGTATAATTGTGACCTAAAGAAAAATTAAAC
>DIZU01000017.1:4247-19712 GCA_002429455.1 Methylotenera sp. UBA6020
CAAGATTTTATAATATTAAATACTAGCCATGACCAACAAACCAACTAAAGCCACGCTTACTTTTGATAATGGTGCAGCGCCTATTGAATTACCGATGCTGTCAGGCAGCCTTGGTAATGATGTGATTGATATACGCAATCTCGGCAAACACGGTATATTTACTTATGATCCCGGCTTTATGTCCACGGCGGCATGCAACTCTAACATCACCTTTATTGATGGTGAGCGAGGCTTACTGTACTACCGTGGCTACCCCATCGAACAATTGGCTGAGCATTGTAATTTTATGGAAGTGTCTTACCTGCTGCTTCACGGTGAGTTACCGAACGCGGTGGAAAAACAGCAGTTCACTGACACCATCAACGGCAGCACCATGCTGCACGATCAACTGAACAACATCTTTCGCGGCTTCAGACGCGATGCGCATCCGATGGCCGTCATGGTTGGCGTTGTGGGTTCGCTTTCTGCATTTTATTTCGATTCGATGGATATTCGTGATGCAAAACATCGTGAAGTTTCCGCACATCGTCTGTTAGCAAAAGTGCCGACCATTGCCGCCTGGAGTTACAAATACAACTTGGGTCAGCCGTTTATGTACCCACAAAATCATCTCAACTATGCTGAAAACTTCATGCATATGATGTTTGCCACACCGTGCGAAAAATACGAACCCAATCCAATTTTAGCCAAAGCGTTTGAGCGTATTTTAATCTTACATGCCGACCATGAGCAAAATGCATCTACTTCGACCGTCAGACTTGTCGGCTCTAGTGGCGCTAATCCATTTGCGTGCATTTCAGCGGGTATCGCCTCGCTGTGGGGGCCGGCGCACGGTGGTGCTAACGAGGCCACCCTCAAAATGCTAGAAGAAATTGGCGATATTTCACGTATCGGTGAATTCATTAAACGCGCTAAAGATAAAACCGATAACTTCCGCCTGATGGGTTTTGGCCACCGCGTATATCGCAACATGGACCCACGCGCCGCTATTATGCGGAACACATGCCATGAAGTGCTTGATGAATTAGGCCTGCATGACGACCCCATGTTTAAGTTGGCGATGGAACTTGAAAAAATCGCGCTGGAAGATGAATATTTTGTATCGCGTAAACTCTACCCGAATGTCGATTTTTATAGCGGCATTGTCATGCGTGCGATGGGCATTCCCAATTCGATGTTCACGGCCATTTTTGCATTGGCAAGAACCGCGGGCTGGATCGCACAATGGAGCGAAATGATTTCCGATGCCGAACATAAAATCGGACGGCCACGCCAACTCTACACCGGCAGCGAACGTCGAGACTTGCGACCAATTAGCGAACGTTAAAAACTTATCCAGTCTTTAGCCGTGCCGATAACAAAAAAGCCAAGCAAATGCTTGGCTTTTTTCATGCTACTAAAAACTATACAGCGAAAGAAGAACCACAACCACAAGTTGTCGTGGCTTGCGGATTACGAATCACGAATTGTGAACCTTGCAAGCTATCTTGATAATCAATCTCGGCGCCCATCAAATATTGCAAACTCATTGGGTCTATCAACAATGTGACGGTGTCTTTTTGCACTTGTGTGTCATCTTCGTTCACTTCTTCTTCAAAAGTGAAGCCATATTGAAAGCCTGAGCAACCGCCACCACTCACAAATACGCGCAACTTGAGGTCGGGCGAACCTTCCTCTTCAATCAATTCTTTCACCTTTTTAGCCGCATTGTCAGTAAAAACCAATGGTGCAGGGATATCAATGTCCTGTAAGTCTGTTACTGCATTCATTATGTACTCCTAAAAATCCTTAATAAAATCATTATGCTACGGTGTCGTGGTAAGGTCAATCTATGTTTAACTGTTGTCGCTTACTGATTCTTGTACCGGGTCTTGGATATGATCACCCATATACACCAACTTGCCTTCAATCACGGCACCCGTATGCATTTCAAGCGACTTGTAATAAACATCACCCGTAATGCGTGCTTTTGGCTGCAGTTCGATAAACTGATTGGACTTGACTGGACCAACGACTTTACCGTTAATGACAATTTTGGAGGCACTTACCGCACCTTCAATGCGCCCGTGCTCACTTAGGATTAGTGTACTTGGACTGGCATTTGGTTCACTTACATTACCTCGAATAGCGCCATCAACCCGTAAACCGCCTGAAAAATGAATATCCCCCTCAATCCGCGTATCGACACCAACCAGCGTATCTATGCTATTTTGAACTCTATTACTTTTCTTAAAAAACATACTGATTCCCATCCGATTCGTTAGCGTAATGTTTTCGTCATACCGTGATGCATGTTACCTGTGGGGTAACCTTTTATTATTTACCATGTTTTTGTAAAACAACAAGTCTTCTTTAATATGCATATTTTCGTCTTGCACAAGATTCAACTCTTTGCCAAGGTTACTTTGTGCGGCCTGCTCAATCTGTAATTGGCGTTCTACTTGAATGATCTTAGTCTGCAAGACTTGGTTTTCGAGTACTGCCTGCCTTAATTTTTCATGTATATTTTCACCACCATCTGTAAATTGCCAGTATGCGATGAAATATCCCACGGCCACAAATAGTACCGCAACCCCCCACTGAAAATACCATGGGCGTTGAGAGCGCACAGCCACTTGCTTTGCCGTCAAGCCAAAGTGCCTTCTAATTCTTCTTCTAACCGGTTTCATTTAGTTTAAGTCATTACAGTCTATGGTAATAGCGGTACAACTTCTAATCCCGTATTTTCCAGCAAGTTAAACATGATATTCATATTTTGTACCGCCTGCCCAGCTGCGCCTTTTACCAAGTTATCAATCACTGAGAGTATCACGACTATGTCGCTATCTTGCGGCTGGTGTACAGCAATTCGGCAAATATTAGAACCACGTACAGAGCGTGTTTCTGGATGCGCACCTTTCGGCAAGACATCAACGAACCGTTCATTGGCGTAGCGCGTTTCAAACAAAGCCTGCAAATCGGTTGGTTTGGTTAATTTGGCATACAAAGTAGCGTGTATGCCACGAATCAATGGTGTTAAATGCGGTACAAAAGTAAAGCCCACTTTAGCATTCGCCATATTGGTTAAACCTTGGCTAATTTCCGGCAAGTGCCTATGCCCACCGACGCCATATGCTTTGAAGTTGTCACCCGCTTCAGCAAACAAGCTATGCACCTCTGCTTTACGCCCAGCGCCACTGACACCGGATTTTGCATCTGCAATCAAATAACTGGTATCGACCACTCCAGCCTCCAACAAAGGCATGAAACCCAATTGTACTGCGGTTGGATAGCACCCGGGGTTGGCAACTAGCTGCGCCGTTTTGATGGCTTCACGATTCAGCTCTGGCAAGCCATAAACGGCCTGTGCCACTAAGTCGGGACAGGCATGGGGCATGGCGTACCATTTTTCCCAAGTCGCGATATCTTTAATACGGAAATCTGCAGCCAAATCAATAACACGAACACCTTTAGCGAGCAATTCACGTGTTTGTTGCATGGCGATGCCATTAGGCGTGGCAAAAAACACGACATCACACTCAGTTAAATTCGCTTGTGCCGGATCAGTAAAGGCCAAGTCTACATAGCCACGCAAGCTTGGGAACATGTCGGCTACCGGTAAGCCAGCCTCACCACGTGAAGTAATCGCCGCCAGCGTAACATTAGGATGAACGCTTAACAGACGCAATAACTCAACACCCGTATAGCCAGTGCCGCCAACAATACCCACTTTTAGTTTTTTATTAGCCATTTCTTCACCATAACAAAACTTATCATCATAAAACTAGTCGCCAAAATAAAAAAGGTCGCATAAGCGACCTTTTCATACCTCATCCGCTTTAAATTAGCGTTTAGAGAATTGTTTACGACGGCGCGCTTTGCGGAAACCAACTTTTTTACGCTCTACTTCACGTGCATCACGTGTCACGAAACCAGCGTGTGACAATGCACTTTTTAAGGTTGCATCAAAGTCAATCAATGCACGTGTAATGCCATGACGCACAGCACCGGCTTGACCAGATTCACCACCACCAATAACGTTCACCATAATATCGAAACTGGCAAGATTATTAGTGAGCTCTAGTGGTTGACGTAAAATCATACGCGCTGTTACACGTGAGAAATATTCATCAACAGGCTTATCATTCACAATGATATTGCCTTTGCCTGATTTCATAAACACGCGCGCTACTGAACTTTTGCGGCGGCCTGTACCATAATTGTATTTACCGATCATTCTTTATCCTTAGATTGTCAATGCTTGCGGTTGTTGTGCCGCGTGGTCATGCGTAGCGCCTGCATAAACCTTCATTTTTTTAATCATAGCGTAACCTAAAGGACCTTTAGGCAACATGCCCTTCACAGCTTTTTCTAAAGCGCGACCTGGAAAGCGATCTTGCATTTTAGAGAAAGTGGTTGTGCTGATACCGCCAGGGTAACCAGAGTGGCTATGATAAAGTTTACCGTCAGCTTTATCACCAGTTACTTTTAACTTACCTGCGTTAATTACGACAATGTAATCACCAGTATCAACGTGAGGTGTATAAATGGTTTTATGTTTACCACGTAAACGGTGTGCAATTGCACTAGCTAAACGGCCAAGTACTAAGTCTGTGGCGTCAACCACAAACCATTCGTGCTTCACTTCATGTGATTTTGCTGAAAAGGTTTTCATTGTCTTATCAATACTATGAGCTAAAAAAATTAAGAGGCGGATTTTATGCTGAAGCAGTATGTTTTGTCAAACATTATGTTGCGCTTTATTCTATAACTTTAAGTTAAAAATATATAACGCACATTTTAGTACATACATTGCACAATTTGGCAGTATGCGCTAAATCTCAGATTTAGGTGAAAAAATGTAATCCGTATGGGGGATATACCATGCTTGATTCTCTGATTTTTCACCACTTATGCTAGGATATAAGCATCGAAGTTAAGAGTATCTGTATAGCTATTCTTTGCAATCAGCATTAAATATAAACTACGTCAAAACCATTTGGAATTAGCGCCACATTGAGATTTTTTACACTTTTATTATTTTTAACCTACGCGAACCTAAGCTTGGCTTTAGGCTTAGGTGACATTGAGCTTAAATCTCATTTAGGTGAGCGGCTTATGGCTATAGTGAATGTCACTGATATTGAAGCCCTGCCAGAATCTAATTGTTTTTCAGTAGTGGATGTAAGCGATAGCCCTGCCTTCAAAAAAGCTAATATTGTGTTTAAACAAAGTGACGGTGGCAATAACCATCTGACCATCACCACCAATGAAGTGATTACGGAGCCCATAGTAAATTTACGTGTTTCTATTCACTGTGAGCCCAATATAAACCGCGACTACGTATTATTGCTAGATCCAGCTCCACTGATGGGTATAAAAAACGAAACTAACAACCTTGTTGATTCCAGCAAATCACAAATCCAAGTATCTGATCGAAAAGTAGCTAAACATAAAACCTCAAGCAAAAAAAGAGTAGATGCAGGCTCCAACTCTTTAGGTGCATCTGAATCAGCTGAAGCAGTGCCGGACAAGACTGCTAATAGAGGGCGGACTCAAAAGAAAAAAACCACTGTGGCGACATCGTCTGCTGAGGAAAGGTTGATGGAGGCATACACCGGCAAACCACAAGCAGACGCGTTAGTTGCCTCGAATAAATCTGTTTCGCAAATTAAAGGTACAACCAAACCAATTGAAACACACACTAGCACTGACAAACCTTATCTAGTCATTTCTGGTGGCAACTCAACCGCAAATGAAAGTGCTTCTCAACCAAGCCTATCGCTTCGCCTAGAAAGACAAATTGATTTTTCAAGAACCGAAATAACCACCACCCCTTTAGCCGCAGCAGATACGATGGATGAGGTTACAGTGATGACCAATCGTTTGGCTCATTTAGAGAAGCAAATCCTTAGTTTGCAAAGCCGTAACACGCAACTGATGACTGAAGTGGAACAAGCTAAAAATACCGGCTTCAGCTTATCTGCACCTCAATCAAAATGGCTGCAGAATTTACTCATTGTGCTTGGTATCGCGGCAACGATAGCGGGGGGTGAATGGTTACGCCGCAAATATGTACGCCGTCATTCGAATATTGAACAAGCGAACTGGTTCGAGGCTGATGCACATGTCACAGACTCCGGTGAACCAACGATCTCTTCTAAAAACAATACTTTTAATAAAGAAGCCGCTACTTTTAATGAGCCGTCTTTTGCGCATTCAAATTACGGCCAATCATCTGGTCAAAGTCCAGACGCTGGCTTTGCTGACAAGATGGCATTTATAAAAGTTGAAAAAGACGAGGACGAAAATGCCATAGATCATGCCGACGTGTTTATTGCACACGGGCGTCCTGTGCTAGCGACTCAACTCTTACAAAATCATCTGGCAGACTTTCCAACCGAGTCACCTGCAATTTGGCTAAAACTACTTAATCTTTTGGCAAAAGAGGGCACTGCCACTGAATATGATGCTGCTGTAATTCAATGTAATCAGTTCTTTAACATCAAGATGCCGAGCTTTGCTGACGCGGCAACAGCCAGCGATACATCAACCATTGAAGACTACCCACATATCACCGCCAGATTAGAGGGTGTTTGGGGCTCACAATTTGCCGTTGGATTCTTAAATGACTTAATCTATAACCAGCAATCACAGCCTAGAGAAGGGTTTGAACGCGGTACGTTTGAAGAGTTGTTTTTCTTAAAACAAATTGCCGAAATTCTTCACCCATCGAACCAATCAAGCCTATCGTCCAGCCTTTATCAGCCAGAGGTGGTTGAGCCTATTTTAGAAAATAGCGCCCTCAATCAGGCCTCGTTTGTAGATATCGAGCGCCCGCGAGATGTAAAAACATCTCTTGATACCAATCCACTTGGGGCCCACTTGAGTACAGAAGATTTTTTTGAAGTTGGCATGCCTCTCGATACGGTACAAACGCTAGAGATAAAAGACGCCCTGCACATGGCTAAATTAGATCAATCAGTAAACAACACCATGCTGGAATCTGGTGAAACGTTTCAAGCGAATGAAATCGACTTTTCAATTCTTGCCGGCGAGTTTGATGATGAAGAAATAGCACTTGAAAACAAGCTAACGATTACTCAAGATGCTGAACAAGATCTTGATCTGGACCAGTCAATTAAGTTAGACCAGTCAAAAATTAAACCTGAAACACAATCTAGAGCGAAACAACAAGCTTCATCGAATATTATTGACTGGGATATGACTAAGCTAGATGAAGAATAAATAAGTTAAGAATAGCTTTAAGCCGAACTATTGAATTGAATAGTGCACTAGTAATCCGGCAAACACCGCAAAACCAAACCAGTTGTTACCTAAAAAAGCCTTAAAGCAATTTATTTTTTCGCGCTTCCTAATCAAAAAATAATGACACACAGCAATGCCAGCGGCAACCGCTAAACCAACATAATAAGCATCGCCCATCAAGAGCCATTTACCGACTATCGCTAGCAGCAGCAGAGTTAAGGCATAACACAGCATGATTGCAATTACCTCGAACCGTCCAAAAGTAATCGCTGATGATTTGATACCAATTTTTAGATCATCCTCACGGTCCACCATGGCGTACTCGGTATCATAGGCGATTGCCCAACATACATTTGCCAACAGCAAAATCCAGGCAATTGACGGAATATAGCCCATGATGGCGGCAAATGCCATTGGGATGCCGAAGCCAAAGGCAATACCTAGATATGCCTGTGGAATAGCTAAAAAACGCTTGGTAAAGGGATAACTGGCGGCCAGCAACAAGGCCAGTATTGATAGTTTAATCGTGAGTGTATTAAGCAAACACACCAAACCAAACGCGACTAAGCTTAAAACAAGCGCTAGTAAGTAAGCCTCTTTTATACTGATCTCATTGGTCACCAAAGGGCGATGCTGAGTGCGTTCGACCAGGCCATCGTAGCGACTATCGGCAATATCGTTTATCACACAACCGGCGCTACGCATCAATACCGTGCCGGTGAAAAATATCAGCACGACAATCCAGTCTGGCTTACCATGCCCGGCAATCAACAGTGCCCACAGCGTTGGCCAGAGCAACAATAAAATACCAATTGGCTTATCTAAACGCGTTAAGCGCTCATAGATATCTAATTTTTTGATAATGTTTTGTGTGTTCATGGATAAAAATTCAGAGGAATCAATTGATGTTGCTAATGCTTGAAATCAGCAGTTGCGGTAAAAACACCTCGGTCACCAGGATATTAGTGCAATTCAAACTAAATACCGAACGCCGCGCCCACAAATAAGGCGGCCGATCACTCAAGCCCTTGGCCGCATGCTGATACAAAGCATGGTGGCGGGATAAACGCTTATAACTCAAGGCTGTGCGCTGCACTTGCGGGTTTGCAAACAAGCTGGCACCTAATGGCTTATTGCCCAAGCGACGCAAACCAAGCCAACGACCGCGCAAGCTTTTACGAGGCATTACACTATGCGCAAACACTACCGCTTGATTATTTCCCATCAATAACACTTCACGAATCAATGCGGTTTTACGTGATGGGATGGTTAATGACGCTGCTTCATCCAAAAAAGGTTTTGCATAGGTGACCAAAACCGGGATTACTGCAAAATCTGCGTAACGTTGCTGAAGCCGCAGCGTTAAAGAACCATTATCTATCAACCAATGATGATATTGCCCGCTCATCGCTGGCTTTTTCAGCCAGTTGGAACGTTGGTATTGATTTGAATGGCGGGATCTCACCGAAAAATTATGACACATAAACTAGGCGAACTAAGCGCGCGGCTGCATTTTTCAAGAGACTTCTGTTGAAATTAAACTTTCACCAACTCCCCCGCACTACCCATCCACCTATCCAGATGTTTTTCCACTTCCACTGGATATTCTGTTAATAGCTTATCTGCCATCGTTTTAGCCGCTTCCAGCAAATCTATATCTCGTTCCAAATCTGCGATTTTTAACATGGGCACACCACTTTGCCGTACACCCAGAAATTCGCCTGGTCCACGTAAATGCAGGTCTGCTTGAGCGATGACAAAACCATCGTTACTTTCGTAGATCACTTTTAATCTGGCACGTGCTGTTTCTGATAATTTGTTTTGGTAGAGCAAAATACAGGTACTTTTTGCAGCGCCCCTGCCCACGCGACCACGTAACTGATGCAACTGACTCAAACCCATGCGTTCTGCATGTTCAATGACCATTAAACTGGCATTAGGCACATCAACGCCAACTTCAATCACCGTGGTAGCGACTAGCAATTGCAGGTCGCCTGAGCTGAACGCAGCCATAACCGCCTGTTTATCTGCTGGTTTCATACGCCCGTGCACCAACCCTACCTGCAATTCTGGAAACTCTGTTTGCATCAGGGCATAAGTGTCATTTGCCGTTTGTAACTGCAGTGCTTCAGACTCCTCAATCAGCGGACATACCCAATAGGCCTGATTGCCCTGTACACACGCCTCTCGCACCCGTTGCAGAATTTCATCACGACGGGTGTCTGACACCAGCTTGGTGACGATAGGCGTGCGCCCAGGCGGCAGCTCATCAATCACCGACACATCCAAATCTGCGTAATAGCTCATGGATAAAGTGCGCGGGATAGGTGTCGCGGTCATCATCAATTGATGCGGTTCTGGCTGCCCTTTTTGTCGTAACGCCAAGCGTTGCTGTACACCAAAACGGTGTTGCTCATCTATGATGGCCAGGCCAAGGTTTTTGAATTGCACCGCCTCCTGAAACAAAGCATGCGTGCCGACCACCAGCTGAGCTTGGCCATTCGTGATGAATTCCAGTGCCGTTGCGCGGTCTTTTTTAGATTGGCTACCGGTCAACCACGCTATTTGAATATTTAGCGGCGTCAACCAGCCCAGCATTTTACGATAATGCTGTTCAGCTAAAATTTCCGTGGGCGCCATCAACGCCACCTGCCAGCCATTTTCTATGCTTTGTAACGCCGCCATACAAGCCACTATCGTTTTACCGCTGCCCACATCGCCCTGCAATAGCCGCTGCATTGGGTGCGGCTGCGTTAAGTCGCGCTCGATTTCTATTGCCACTTTTTGCTGTGCTGATGTTAAGGCAAAAGGCAGGCTTTTCAGTAAAGCAGAAACCAACCGTTTAGAACGGGTAAATTGTGGCGCATTTACACTACGGCGGCGCGCATAATGCTTGCGCATGGAAAGCTGTTGTGCGAGTAGCTCATCAAAGGCTAATCGCCGCCAATGTGCTGTCGTTTTGTTTTCTAAAGCGTGTAGATCGGCATCCGGGGATGGATTGTGTAAAGCTTGTAAGCTTGCCGCAAAGCTAGGCAAAGGATGATACACGCTGGCGGGTAAGGTTTCAGTAAGTGCATTAGGCAGTAGCACTAGACGAATCGCTTTGCGCAGGCTGGCCTGCGTCAGGCCGGCCACGGTGGGGTAAACTGGCGTTAAAGTTTCGGCGACGGTGGTTGATGCACCCACCGGCTTACAAGTGGGATGCACCATCTCGTAGCCAAAAAAGCCACTACGCACTTCGCCATAGACACGTAACTTTGTACCCACTTTTAACGCAGCAATCTGGCTGGGATAAAAATGCAAAAAGCGTAAAGTAAGTTGACCGCTGGCGTCTTCCAGCCTGGCTATTAAAGCTTTGCGTGGCTTATAGGTGACTTCTGCATGCACAATTTCACCTTCAACCTGTGCCGACTCGCCGGTGCGCAAATCACGCACCGCGGTAATGTGCGTTTCATCAAGATAACGTAATGGTAAATGCAGCAATAAAGCCTGCACATTGCTGATACCCAGCTTATGCAAGTTAGCAATGAGCGGCTTGCTAAAAGCCTTTATTTCAGCAATGTTGGTCATGAGTTAAGGCATGCCAGCTAGTGACTTTTCAACCAATCAAGCACATGCCTCGCATTTTGATTGGGTGGAAATACCGGATAAAAAACTTTGCTGATGACATTATGCTCAGCTATCAGCGTGAGCCGTTTATACAGCAATCGCCCATCCGCTTGAAATACTGGTAGCTGCAAGGCATCCCATAATTGCAAGGTAGCGTCGCTCAGTAGATCAAATGGTAAATGTAAACGATTTTTGAGTTCTGATTGATAGTCTGTGGTTTGCGAACTCAGTCCAAAAACCGTCGCATTTAATTGCTGTAGTTCCAGATAGTGATTGCTGAAATCGCAAGCTTGGGGCGTACAACCTCTGGCTCCGGGGATGGCGTCCCAGCCTTCGGGCAATGCTAAACCTGGACGACCGGTGAGGGGGTAAACATAAATAACAAGCCTATGCTGAATGGCAGTCAAGTTAACAATGCCGCCACTGGTCGAAACCAACGCGACATCCGGCAAATGCATACCTTCTAAATGTGCCGTCAACCCATCATCAATAGGTACTGGCAGTCCTGCAGGCAAGAAGGTAATGTCATTCATACCTGGAGATTACTGGCTGGATTGTTTGGCGCCATTACCTTTGGTACTGCCACCATTTTGATTGCCCTTGGTGCGGTTAATGCGCACCACATCCGGTATTTTACGTAAACTGCGCATTAAATCTGCCAGATGGATGCGGTTTTGCACCTGTACCGTAAAAAACAGATTAGCGTAAGCGCTGCCATCTGCCTCTTCAACACTGACATTGTCAATGTTAGAGCCGGCCTCAGCAATGCCCGCAGCGATTTTTGCCAACATGCCAGGCTGATTGGCTACCGTTAAATTGAGGTTGGTTTTGAACAGGCGTTGATTTTCTGGCTCCCATTCTACGTCCAGCCATTTGTCCGGATCTAGCTTGAATTTGCGTACGCTAGGACAATCATGCGTGTGAATTACCAAGCCTTTGTCCTTGTTGATAAAGCCTAAAATTGGATCGCCCGGAATCGGCCGGCAACACTGGGCAAACTGTACCGCCATGCCTTCAGTACCGCGAATCGTAATCGTATCAAGCGACATGGCCGGCAACTTGGTGTGTTTCTCCAGATGGTCATCCGTCATCGCTACCAGCTGGTGCGCCACCATTACATTCTGACGTTTGCCCAAGCCGATGTCAGTCAAAATTTCGGATTTCATCTTGAGTCCGTAATCACGAATCAATTTTTGCCAATGTTCTTCAGTAATCTGGCTAGGCTCCACATGCAATGCGCGTAACGCTTTATTAAGCAGGCGCTCACCCAGATGCCCGGACTCGGTGGATTGTTGTGATTTCAAGAAATGGCGGATATGCGCCCGCGCACGACCCGTGACGACATAATTCAACCAAGCTGGATTGGGTTTGGCTAGCGCGCCGGTGATAATTTCAACATGGTCACCATTGTGTAGCTCGGTACGCAACGGCGCTAAGTCTTGATTGATCCGCACGGCTACGCAAGAATTGCCGATGTCAGAATGTACGGCATAGGCAAAATCAACCGCCGTCGCCCCTTTCGGCAAGGACAAAATAGTGCCTTTGGGCGTAAATACATACACTTCATCCGGGAACAAATCAATTTTAAGATGTTCAAGAAAATCCAGTGAATCACTGCTCTCGCTTTGAATATCCAGCAAGCGTTGTAGCCACTGATGCGTTTGTTGCTGCAATGCCGTGAGCTGCGCATCGCTCGCTTTATACAACCAGTGTGCAGCTACGCCTGCATCAGCGATATTGTGCATCTCTTTGCTACGAATCTGCACCTCTATCGGCGTACCAAACGGGCCAAATAGTGTGGTGTGCAAAGACTGATATCCATTGGCCTTGGGAATGGCAATGTAATCTTTGAACTTACTCTGAATAGGTTTATACAGCGCATGCAAAGCACCTAAGGCAAGATAGCAACCAGGTAAATCTTTGACGATCACTCTAAAGCCATAAATGTCGTAAATTTGCGAGAATGAAGTCGTTTTACCGGCCATCTTCTTGTAAACGCTGTAAAGATGCTTCTCTCGCCCCGACACTTCAGCTTCGATATTTAAGCTGGTCAATTGCTGCTTAATCGACTCAAGAATCTTACTCACCACTTCTTTGCGGTTACCGCGCGCGGCTTTAATTGCCTTGGAGATCGCCCGGAAGCGCATGGGATATAGATACTGAAAACTCAAGTCTTCAAGCTCTTGGTAAATTGCATTCAGCCCTAGCCGATTAGCAATTGGCGCATAGATTTCTAACGTTTCTTTAGCGATGAGTCTCTGTTTTTCAGGCTTCATCGCCTCAAGCGTTTGCATATTATGCAAACGATCTGCCAATTTCACCAAAATCACCCGCACATCTTGTGACATGGCAAGTAGCATCTTACGAAAGTTTTCAGCCTGCGCCTGACTGGCACTTTGAAATTCTATTTTGTCTAGCTTAGTTAAACCATCGACCAATTCGGCCACTTGCTGTCCGAATTTTTCTTTAATGTCATCCGTTGTGATTGGCGTATCTTCTACTACATCGTGCAATAGGGCCGCCAAAATCGTAGGCGTATCCATATGCAAATCAGCCAAAATGCAGGCTACCGATACCGGATGTATGATGTACGGCTCACCCGTTTTACGTACCACGCCATCATGCGCTTGGTAGGCAAAGCGATATCCGTCCCAAATTTGGTCGATATCTTGAGGTTTTAAGTATTGTTTAAGACGTAAACTTAAGGCTGAACCCTCGCTGTCCGCAGGCAGCAAGGGAGCCGAGGTTGGCTTTGATGATTCCGCTGGATGATGTGTTGCGGTTTTTGACATGTCGTTTTCACAGCTAATCTAGTAAATATAAATGTATCTGCGCGGTAATTTCTAGATTCTAATATTTCAAGCGTTAAGATTTAGAATATCAGGATTGGCCGCGACTTAAAATTTCCACGCCAATTTTACCTGCTGCGATTTCACGCAATGCAAGTACTGTTGGTTTATCACGCAAACCTTGCACATTTACTTGCGGTTCTGCGCCGTTATGTAACTGGCGTGCGCGATAAGCAGCCACTAGAGTCAATTGAAAGCGATTGGGGATTTTTTCTAAGCAATCATCTACCGTAATACGTGCCATGATGGTGTTTCCTATTTATATGTAAAACAAAAGAGCCTAACTATATGAAGTTAGGCTAATTAAGTGAGCGTTTGAATCAAACTGGCATAGCGTTGCAGCTGAACTGAACTTGCAAGCCGCTGTGCGCGAATAATTGCGCTAATATCCTGCAACGCAACCTCAAAATCATCGTTAATTGTAACATACTCAAACTCACTCACGTGGCGCATTTCTTCCCGTGCTGCCGCAAGCCGCTTGGCAATTGTTTCCTGACTATCCTGACCACGGTTCTTGAGTCGGTGCGCTAAAGTCTCTATGGATGGTGGCAACACAAAAACACTGACCGCTTGCGGATATAAACGGCGAACCTGTGCCGCCCCTTGCCAATCAATCTCCAAAACAACATCAAAGCCTGCTTTTAAGGGCGCTTCCACCGCCGACTGTGATGTGCCGTAACGGGCACCGTGCACATCCGCGCTCTCTAAAAACCGCGATTCACCTAGCATATGCAAAAATGTGGCGTCATCCACAAAGTGATAATCCACGCCATTCACTTCACCGGGCCTTGGGTTACGCGTCGTGTGGGAAATAGACAGCTTCAAATGCGCGTCTTTTGCCAGCAAAGCTTTAATCAAGCTGGTTTTACCGGCGCCAGAAGCCGCGGTAATAATAAAAAGGTTACCTAATATCATGCGTTTAATACCAATCCTTTATTTAAGGCCTTAAAGACAACGTTCACATTGTTAAATGGTCTTTTTGCAACAATTTAACAATGTCTTAACACCAATCCGGACTCGGCAAGGCGCTGAAAACTGACCTGAGGCCATCAGACCAACCTTGCCTCACTTGTGCATAATAAGGATCATGTTCAGTAATCCTCTGCTGACAGTCCGCATGAAAACTATCCGTTCTGTAAAGCAATAAATCAATAGGTGCTGCCACTGACACATTGCTGCGAATCGTAGAATCAAACGAAATGAGCACACATTTCACTACGTCCATCATGTCGCTATCATGTTTGACGACGCGGTCGATAATCGGCTTGCCATATTTGGTTTCGCCGATTTGGAAATACGGCGTTTCACAGCAAGTTTCAATAAAGTTACCTGCCGCATATACATAAAACAAGCGTGGTTTTTCACCTTTAATTTGACCCGCGACTAAAATACTCGCGCTAAAATCGATTTCATGATTTCTTAGATGTGCGCCATCGCAGTCATAAACGGCGCGTAATTCCGCACCGACCAAGCCTGCTGCATCAAATAAACTATCCACGTTATGTAAGTGCTTACTATCGGAAGAGGCTCTTTCAATAGAAGATCTTAAGCGATTAACTACNNCATAAAACAAGCGTGGCTTTTCACCTTTGATTTGCCCTGCGACTAAAATGCTCGCACTAAAATCGATTTCATGATTTTTTAGATGTGCGCCATCGCAGTCGTAAACGGCGCGTAATTCCGCACCTACCAAGCCTGCGGCATCAAATAAACTAGCCACATTATGTAAGTGCTTACTATCGGCAGATGCTCTTTCAAT
>DIZU01000008.1:0-142 GCA_002429455.1 Methylotenera sp. UBA6020
CCAGTTCAATTTCTTAGTCGACGTTAATCATGTCGAATTCTGCAGTTAAAGAAGCAAAGCGTAAGCTTAAAGCCACGTATATCCCCAACTCAAAAATATTGTATATGCGCTTATTAAGGTACGCATGGAAATACAAAACAGT
>DIZU01000008.1:330-2734 GCA_002429455.1 Methylotenera sp. UBA6020
TCGCCAGATAAAATTGCCTATCTTCCTTTAATGTTGTTTGGACTGATGGCCATACGTGCTTTGTCTGGCTTTGTTTCAGGCTTTGCGATGCGATGGGTTGCGCGCCGTGTTGTCGAGGATTTGCGGCTTGGCGTATTTCGCCAATTGATGCTGTTGCCGATTAGTTATTTTGATGAGCAATCAGCGGGTATCGTTGTTTCTAAGTTGACTTACGATGTCGAGCAGATGGCGAATGCGACTACACGCTCTGCCATAAATTTGGTGAATGACTCCCTGACGGCCCTTGGTATCGTTTGTTATATGCTGTATTTGGATTGGCGCCTTACGCTGATATTTGCTTTAATTGCACCCATCATGGCATTTTATTTAAGTAAAATGACCCCCAAGCTACGCAGTGCTGGTAAGCAAGTGCAGCAATCTGTTGGTGAGATGACCAAGGTGGCGGAGGAGGCCATCTCTGGACAGCGTATTGTCAAAATCTTTGGCGCACTCACTTATGAAAACGAGCGTTTTGCAAAAGTGGCTGGTAAAAATCGGCATATGCAAATTCGCTTAGCGCGTATTTCTGGCTTGAATAGCATGGTCGTAGAACTTTTGGCGGCAGTTTCACTGGGGCTGGTCGTTTACTATGCCGTGGGCCGCTTTAGTGCCGGCGAGTTTGCCGCCTTTGTCGGCGCATTGTTGATGTTGATTGCGCCAATCAAGCATCTGGCTGCGATGAATGAGGATGTCCAAGTTGCCTTGGCTGCGGCACAAAGTGTATTTGGTGTGATTGATATTAAAGCGGAACTGGATGAGGGCGATAAAATTTTGCCGCGCAGCAAAGGTGAAATTGAGTTTAGACACGTAAGTCTTACATATAACAGCGCTAAGAGTCCTGCACTCAGTGATGTTAGTTTTAAAATTCAACCGGGTGAAAAGCTGGCTCTAGTAGGACGTTCTGGCGGAGGTAAGACCACCCTTGTGAATTTGCTACCAAGATTTTATGAGCTACAACAAGGTCAAGTGTTACTTGATGGCGTGGACATGCGGTCATTACCCCTGGCTAATTTACGCCAACAATTCTCGCTGGTCAGCCAAGATGTGATTTTGTTTAATGATACGGTCTTTAACAATATTGCGTATGGCGTGTTACGTAATGCTAGTGAAGAAGAAGTGATTAATGCGGCAAAAGCCGCGCATGCTTGGGACTTTATTCAGCAATTACCGAATGGTTTGCAAAACGAAATCGGTGATCGCGGTGTGCGTTTATCCGGTGGGCAGCGCCAACGGATTGCAATAGCACGTGCGATTTTGAAAAATGCGCCAATCCTACTGTTGGATGAAGCAACTTCAGCGCTGGATACCGAGTCTGAGCAACATGTACAAGCTGCATTGGATACGCTGATGCAAAATCGCACCAGCATTGTCATTGCACATCGCCTGAGTACCATTGAGAATGCAGATCGCATCATGGTGATGGAGCACGGGAAGATTGTTGAAAGTGGCTCACATGATGCCTTGATTCAACAAGATGGCCATTATGCCAAGTTGTATCAGAAACAATTTAGTTGACGGGTTAGTTACATAGCCTCTATGACCAGTTGGCTTCAAAAGCAGTGGACTACCTTCACGTTGTGGCATATCTTGCTTATTCCATTTTCTTGGGTTTTTGCTGTCATTACTTCCGTCAGAAAGTCGCTCTATAAAAAAGAGTGGCTAAAAAGTTATCGTTTAGCAGTTCCGGTGATGGTCATTGGTAATATTAATGTCGGCGGCACAGGTAAAACACCGCTCGTTATCTGGCTTGCAGAGCAACTTCAGCTTGCAGGATATAAGCCTGGAATCATTAGCCGGGGTTACGGCGGCAAAGCTAAAACAGTGCAAGCGGTATTTGCACATAGCAATCCACAAGAAGTAGGCGATGAACCTGTGTTAATTGCACAGCGCACCCGTTGCCCAGTGTTTATCAGCCCTAATCGTGTAGTCGCTGGTCAAGCGTTATTGCAAGTACATCCAGAATGTAATGTAGTGATTAGCGATGATGGTTTGCAGCATTATCGATTGCAGCGTGATATTGAGATTATTGTCTTTGATGGTGCAAAAGGCTTTGGTAACGGCGCCTTGCTACCCGCCGGGCCATTGCGCGAATCAACCGCCAGGTTGAATGACGTCGATGCTGTTATCAGTAATGGCAAGGTGGCGAATCTTGAAAAGCAATTACATAGTCATACGTTGATGCCAATTGAAATGCAGCTTGAATCAACGCACTTTTACAATCTGATCGACCATGGTTTAACATGTGATGCGCAGGCATTTGCCAGTCAACAAGTCTTAGCAATCGCCGGCATCGGTAATCCAGAACGGTTTTTTCAGCAGTTACATCTTTTGGGATTGAACTTTCAACGTCAGGCTTACCCTGATC
>DIZU01000008.1:2805-3436 GCA_002429455.1 Methylotenera sp. UBA6020
AGCTTACCCTGATCACTATGCATTTCAATCGCAAGACTTTGAGGCAATGATGGCTGATGTTATCGTGATGACCGAAAAGGATGCCGTCAAATGTCAGGCATTTGCGCAGGCTAATTTTTGGGTGTTACCTGTGAATGCCGTAATAAAAGATGATTTAATAACATTAATTATGAATAAATTGAGGCTATAGATATGGATGCTAAACTTTTGCAAATTTTGGTTTGTCCGGTGACCAAAGGTCCGCTGATCTATAATAAAGCTACGAATGAGCTTATTTCTAAATCGGCACGTCTGGCATATCCCATTAAAGACGGTATTCCCGTCATGCTCGAAGACGAGGCGCGTAAATTGGCGGATGACGAAGAAATTGCATAATCCCCAACTTGATTTGACAGAGCGCCAAGATCTGGATTTGCCCGAGTTTTACGTTGTGATTCCAGCGCGGTATGCCAGTACCCGGCTACCAGGCAAGCCCTTGTTGGATATCGCTGGCAAGCCTATGGTGGTTTGGGTGGCCGAACGTGCGAAACAAAGCGGCGCAAAACAGATTATTATTGCTACTGATGATGTACGCATCCTCGAGGCAGCCGGTCAGCATGGGCATCGGGCAATGTTAACGCGAGCAGACCAT
>DIZU01000008.1:3726-4442 GCA_002429455.1 Methylotenera sp. UBA6020
ACAGTCATGATGCAGTCATGGCAACAGCATGTCATGCTATTCACATCAAAGCGGATTTTTTAAACCCTAATATTGTGAAAGTGGTTTTAGACGCGCAAGGCAACGCGCTTTATTTTAGCCGCGCACCTATTCCATACCCTAGAGATGCCTTTGCTGCAGATACTGAAATGCCAGTTGGTATGCCGGCATATCGGCATATTGGCATATATGCCTACCGCGCCAAATTCCTAAAACAATATGCCAGTATCCAACCAGCTGTTATTGAGCAGTTTGAATGCCTCGAGCAGCTGCGGGTGTTATATCAAGGCTATAAGATCGCGGTGGCCGTATCTGAAAATGCACCTGCCGCTGGCGTCGACACTGAAGGTGATCTCGCTTATGTACGTAGCGTGATGCGCTAGAACTCTATTCGTACGTCACGCCTATGTCATTTTTGTGTGGAATTTATAATAAAAAACACGAATGTCCTTGCAGGGGATGCCAAGGTTTGCTATAGTTTTATCTCTCGACGGCAAGTACGTTGAATCGGACGCGGGATGGAGCAGTCTGGCAGCTCGTCGGGCTCATAACCCGAAGGTCACAGGTTCAAATCCTGTTCCCGCAACCAAAAGTTTTTTTGCAAAAATACGGTCAATAATTAGTGTTGACGCGCTTCAAAAGCTCTGTATAATGCGCTCCTCGTTACGGCAAAGCGGTAACGAGTTACTGAAAAGAAA
>DIZU01000206.1:0-402 GCA_002429455.1 Methylotenera sp. UBA6020
TATAAGAGACAGTGCATATACTGCTGCGGCAATCGCATTGGCAGGTGCGCCAAGCTCAAGCGCATTCGCCGCGGTCCATTGGCCAGTCCCTTTTTGACCAGCTGCATCCATCACTTTATCAACCAGGAAACCAGGACTCATTGGGTCTTTTTGTTGCAAGATATCGCCAGTAATTTCAATCAGGAAACTAGACAACTCGCCTTTATTCCACTCTTGGAACACTTTACCGATTTCATCGGCAGGCATACCAAGGAGATTTTTCATCAACCAGTAAGCTTCGCAAATCAATTGCATATCAATATATTCAATACCGTTATGCACCATTTTCACATAATGGCCGGCACCGTCCGGGCCGATATATTCGGCACATGAGAAACCACCTTCAACTGGCTTGCCAGGTGT
>DIZU01000206.1:558-5797 GCA_002429455.1 Methylotenera sp. UBA6020
GATACGCCAGAGCCAATAAAATCAATACCTTTGGCTGCGAGTTCTTTTTCGCGGCGGATAGTGTCTGTCCACAATGAATTACCACCGTCAATGATAATGTCACCTTCCTCCAAGAACGGCAGCAATGCGTTGATGGTGACATCAGTGGCACTACCAGCTTTGACTAGCAACACAATTTTACGTGGACGTTTGATACTTAATACAAAAGAAGCTAAATCTGCATGGCCCACAACATTTTCATGTGATGGCTCATTCTTTTTGCACTCTTCAATAAAATTCACCATTTTTTTAGGGTCACGGTTATAAACCGCAATGGTGTAGCCGTGATCGGCAATATTCAAGGCTAAATTCTGCCCCATAACAGCTAGGCCAACTAGGCCAATATCAGCATTTTTCGTGGTCATTTATCTTCTCTTTTGGAGTTGTTTAATGGAAAGGGTATTTTTGTAGGCAAGATTATAGAATCTTTTAACGTATTTAGTTGCTAAATCTTTGGTATAGATTAGTTTTTTTATTTCTGCGTTCTATTCAACTATTTACCAAAGGCTCTTGTTGAAGACTTTGCAGCTCAGGTTGAAAAGACACAGCTTAATGGGATGCTGAACGGATAGCGCACGGGGATAACTACACCTAACGAGCTGGTTGCACTTGCTATTACCGTGCGATTACTGAGCGCTTCTCAACGCTAATATTTACATTAAACATGATATTCATCAAGCAACTGGGGCATCGCATAGATATATTAGGGTGATTTTTTGCTGGCAACGCAATTATGACTACAGATCAGCTTTAGAGAAACTTAGTAATCACTACTCCTACCAGTTGAATAACCTTGCGGAATGTCGGCCTGCCATTCACCACAATCTGCACAGCGATGATCATGCATCGACGGACTCGGTACCAAATTCGCGCCGCCACAGAATTTACAATTGGTGGCGTGTAGCACTGGTGTTTTGTGATGCGTTTCGTGATGCTCTGTGGCAACTTTTGTGCTGCCTAATTCATATTTATTATCCATGGTTAACTCCATAGTTAATACAGTCTTGAAATAGTTAAGTTACGCCATTTTTGTGCGGTCAGCAAGCATTAAGTCTAATTCAATTGGAAATGAATCCGGCTAACTGAACTGATGAACTGGATGCAAGGCGCATGGGCAGATCGCGCATGCGCAAGGTGGTAGCTGGTCGAGGTGTTATGAGAGATTATACTGAACTGGCCCAGCTGACGTCTGGTTTGTATGCCTCAACCCATGCTGGCACGGCCTCTGCGGGCATGGGTCGAGCAATGCCGTAACCCTGCGCCAGATGGCAGCCCATTTTCAGCAATTGCAAGCCATGTTCAGCGGTTTCTACACCCTCGGCAACCACCTGGCGCTTGAAGCCTTGGCTCAGGCTGATGACACCGGCAACCACGGCTAAGTCGTCCGCGTCGAACAACATGTCGCGTACAAATGACTGGTCGACTTTGATGACCTCTACCGGCAGGCGGCGCAGGTAGGTGAGCGAAGAATAACCCACGCCAAAGTCATCGAGCGCAAAGCTCACACCTAGGAGCTTGCAGCTATTAATGGTTTGGGCCACGCCAGCGATATCTTCAATCGCCGCGGTTTCAGTAATTTCCAGTTCCAGCCGACTTGGCACAAAACTCGGAAAGCTGCTCAGCAGCGTTGCAAGTCGCTCAGCAAAGTCCGCCTGTATCATGTGGCGTGCGGCGATGTTGACGCTGACTTGCAGATCCAGCCCGACCTCCTGCCACGCTGCAATCTGGCGTAGCGCTTGGAGAATTACCCATTCACCAAGCTGAATGATAAAATCGGTATCTTCTATCATCGGCAGGAACATGGCGGGCGCACGTAACCCCAGCTCTGGATGCTGCCAGCGTATCAGTGCCTCCATGCCGATAACCTTGCCTTGACGCATATCCACCTTGGGTTGATAGAACAGGCAAAATTCACCATTGGGCAGAGCCGCTTCGATTCTTTCCCGTTCTTGGCGCAAGCCGCGGGATTGCCGGTCGCGTTCAGCATCGAACAGATGGTAGCGACTACCACCGCTGACTTTAGCTTGATACATGGCATGATCGGCGTGGCGTAGTAACGTGTCTGGTTCGCTGTGATCCAACGGAAAAACGGTGTAGCCAATGCTGGCGGAGATATTGATAGTCAGACCGGTGATCAGATAAGGCGCCTTAATTGCGGCAAGCAGTCGATCCAGCGTTTGTTTGCACTCGCCGATGTTTTGCAGGCCGCACAGCAGCATAGAGAATTCGTCGCCACCTAGCCGTGCGATGGTGTCGCTCTCGCGCAAACAGGCGCGCATGCGTGCCGCCAACTGCACCAGAAGACGGTCACCAGCTTCATGCCCCAGTGTGTCATTGACGTGTTTGAAACCATCAAGATCAAAGTAGCAAATTGCCAGCAGCTCCTCAGAACGATCGGCACGCGCCAACGCCTGATGCAGCCGGTCGGAAAACAGCGTGCGATTCGGCAACTGCGTCAGCGGGTCATGGTAGGCCATATGCTCCAGATTCTGCTGCTGTTCCTTGGCCTGCGTGATGTCGGAGAACAGGCCTACGTAATGGCTGAGGTTTTGCGCCTCATCATGCACAGCAAAAACATCCAGCCAGGCGGCATACACCTCACCGTTCTTGCGACGGTTCCAGGTTTCTCCACGCCATTCGCCAACATGGTCCGGGGCATGCCAGAGCTGCTGAAAAAAACCGGCGTCATGTGAGGCAAAACCCAGATCATGAGGCGTACATCCTAGCGCTGCTTCGCGCGTATAGCCGGTAATCATAGTTAAAGCGGGGTTGACTTCAATAATGCGGGTTTCGGCATCAGTGATGAATATGCCGTCGTGTGCATGATCAAATACGCTGGCTGAAAGGCTCATGCGGTCAGCATTTTTGCGTAGCGTATCCATAGTCTCGCGCAGTATCCGGCGCATGCGCAGTACGTTGGCCATCAAGGTGTCGGGTTTAGCCTCTAGGCCGTCATGATCGAGATCACCGGCGGCAATGCGTTGTACTACATCAATAGCCAACGCCGGATCCCCGCCTATTGGGTTGAGAATCAAGCGCCGCAACTGCCATAAGATGATGGTGATCAGCAGGGCGCCAAGCAGGGTGCCGGCAACGATTACGAACCATGAGTTGGCCAGCCCGACCGCGCGGGCTTCACTCAGCGGATAGGCAATGACGACCTTGAATCCCCAGTTCAGAATATTCTCTCGGACAAACTGCCAATTCTCAGGTTGCTCTTGCAACAGATGTTCTGCTTGGCTGCGTGACACATGGGACGAGAGGAAGCGGATTTTATTATTATCATCCAACACCACAGCAAAACCAGTTTTCAACTGTCGGGTATTGTTTACAGCATCGCGTAGCGCCTGCATGTCGACCTTATAACCAACATAATAGGCACCGATGAGATGGCCATGGGCATCATACAATGGATCGTAACGGGTGATATATGGTTCGCCGAGGACATCCACCACACCATGAAATGCCTGCCCTGCGCGTAGCGCGACAATAGCCTTGCCACTTTGGCTCAGGGTAGTGCCAATGGCTCGCGAACCATTGCTACGCCGGACGTTGGTCATGACCCGTACAAAATCGTCGCCGGACTTCACGAACAAGGTTGCTGTGCCACCAAGTAAGCTGGTGACATCATCCACCAGACCGAAACGATTGGTGAGCGGCACTTTTCCCAGCATCAGATTGGGAACGACCTTGCCATCGATACTGCCATCAAGGCGAATAGTGCCATTGACCGCTGGCACGCCTAATATCAGACTGCGCTCTTTCAACAGATGCATGGCAGCATTGGCCTGCTCGCCGACCAGTTCGTCAGTGACGTTGAGCAAACGAACCAGTGCCTGTGCTTGCTCCTTGGCACCAGCCTGAATGCTACCCAACTGCTGTGTGGTTTGCTGGCTAATCAGGACAAAAGGAGCAGTAGCTAACAGAATTAATACTGGTAACAGGAAACGCCAAATTGTAGAAACTTTTTTTGGCATAAGGGCCTGGTAACAATTTTCGTGCCCGAATTCTACCATAATGCCCCACCCGAATGGGTGGCCTTGTTGACCAGAATGCGCACCTGCATGGCCCGTTATTGCATCCGGCCACTTCAATTCCAGCAATCACATCTTGGCAGAATCAAGACCGGTGCAAAGGTATGCTCACAAAATTAATACAAGGAAATGCGGCAAAAAACCGACGGTTATGCAGCAGAAACGAAGATTTCAAATCGCTTTTAATATTTTAATAACAGTACGCTTAAATAAATTACGTTCAAGTTTGAATAGTAGTAGTGAGATATTTCTAATTTTTGGGTTGTGGCTTGCATGCCGTGTAAGCAATTTTTTCACCATCGTTCAGCGTGGTTTCAGCGCCATTAATGACCAGCGTAATTACACCACTGGTAAAACGATTGTTGCTGTCAGCGGCTTTAGTTAAATTGACCTCATGGTCAGGATAAATAAGCCATGCATCGTTGCCATTATTCTGCATACGCACATAAAATTGTTTGTTACCATCACAGACATAAGCGGTTGCATTTTGTGGTGTACGCGATTGCTCTGCGGCTGCCGAACCAAATGGATTGGGGATACCAATCGTGCTACATGATGGCAATAGCGCGATGAAGCCTGCTGCGAAAAGTAATTGATTAAATTTGATCGTCATATTGTGAAGCCTAAATGATTGAAATTGTTTGATGCTTGTGTTTATTTTGCCAGCGTCTGCAGTATGCGGCAACCGCAAACACAGAAATACTACTGTCTGCGCTAAGCAAATCAGCCGCCTGCTCGAGTTAATCTATCTAACACTGCTGCCCATAGCGGCGTATCGGGCGGCAATTCAACCAATAAGCGATCCACTTTCAACGCGTCCAGAGTGTGCAGGGCGCTATATAACTGTTCCGCTACCCGGGCCGGCTGGTTCTGTAGCTGAATCACGGTGCAATTGGGTTTATCTCCGGCGCCAATTAACAACGCAGCACATTGTAGACCGGCTTGCAGCATGGTTTCACACTCACGAATGAGCGCGGCTTTATCTTTAAACAACAGCAGCGGCGTACGCGGGGAATAATGCAGCGCATGTTGCCCCGGCGCTTTAGGGACATTAAGTGCCGGTGTTTGCGTTAAGGTGCTGTCAGCGCCCGCCAGCTTCGTGTATTGAGTCAATCCGGTAACGCGGGCAATATCATCTTCACTGATCATGCCCGGCCGGAGCAGCT
>DIZU01000211.1 GCA_002429455.1 Methylotenera sp. UBA6020
TAGCTGACCAAATACCAACCACCATAAAACAGAATAGGACGCATAAAGCGTCCTATCTGCGTTTAACAATTTTTAAATATAGCTTTAAAGCTATAGCATTAAAACAAAATTAGAACGTGCGTTTGATGTAACCAATCACACGATCATCACCTGTTTTAAAACCACTTGCATCAACATACAAGTTGTCATTAGCATTGGTTGTAGTGTAGTTCAAGCCTGCGTTCCAACCGGTACTGCCTGCGATTGAAAAGTCTTTATTTACACCTACTAACCAATCCGTGTAATTTAAACTTGAGTAATTATGTACCGTTTGATGACCTACGTGTGCGGCAAGATTAATATCATAAAGCGCCGGCACCTTGTAGTTGAAGTTTAATTCAGTATAAGAAGAGCCACGTGAATCACCGTTGCCACCTGCAGCATTATTCAATCCGAAAAAGTTAGTTACTGCATAAGACTCTTTTAGGGTGAACCATTTGTAAGTTACGGCAGCATTTAACTCTGTTGTATTTGGTGAGCCGCCAACACCATTAGTACCGGCGTGATTGTTATCTGGGTAAAAGAACTGTAAGAAACCCACATTAATACCTACGTCTGGCGTAAATTGGTGAAGATAGCCACCATAAAGATCTAGCTCTACAGTATTACCAAATAAAGCATCATGATTCACATTACTGGCCCAAACCCCTGCGTAAAGACCGCTACTGTGTGAGTAGTCAAAACCACCTTGCACTGCACCACGTTCTTTAGTATATGAAATACCGCGGAACGTATAGTCACTAAAAAAACCAATATTTGACGAAAAGCTATTCGGTGAAGCCGGCTCAGCCGCGGCAACAGCAGGTGCTGCGGCCGGAGTAGCTTCATCAGCCGCATGCGCCGTGGACATAATACCAAAAGCAGAAACCAATATGCTTGCCAGCAGAACTGGCTTTGTTGTAATTTTCATGAAAAATCCCTAGGTTAATTAAAAGTTAATAAAATTTACTTCTGTTAAACACCAACATCATATATAACATATTCATTACATTCAACAATATTTAATGCAAAGAATTTCTACTCTGGCTGAGTGCCAACTTCCAAAATGGCACCATCATCAAACTTGGCGAGCCAATCCACCATCATCGGATGAAATTTAGTCATGCCCTTGTATTCAATCAGATCAGGATGCATGCTTTTTTGTACCCGATGCAGGCGTTTCGCCCAACGTGGGATGGTGGCAATATCTTTTAGACTTATCAGGTAGCAACGGATGCTGAACACAATGGCGTTACTGCGTGGCAGCCTGAACAGGCTCTGCAATTCAACGCGCAGATTCACTAGATCACCCACGTTATCTGGGTTCACTGCATTACGGTCACCACCCCAGTACGGATAATTCTCCGGTGAGGTATCTAAGCGCGGGTTAACCGTCATGGTCCAGTTAAGCCTGCGAACCGGGCTGCCAAGCTGCAGATTCAGCATAAACTTCAAAGCACGATCCATCACGCCAAGTTCGGTAGCGCGAGGCACCGGGCCATGCCATTCTCTCCATGACATGCCAACGTTGAACGCGAGCGACCAATCGGCTTGACTTGTGACGATACCGGCATCGGCATACAGCGTCTCATCGCGCTGGTCGAGCAACACGAAATCGCCCTGAACTTGCCGTCCCATATACTCGAATGGCTCCATTGGCAGGGTTGAACTATCCCCGAAAGTGAAGGTATCTTTGATGCCTAATGGCTTATTTTCCCAAGTCCAGCTTGAACCCTTCTTATGCAAAGAAAAATGTTTTGGATAGTCACGCGCAAGAGACTCCATCGTTAGCTCTACAAAATCCCACTGTGCATCCATCATATGCGGCAAGGCCTGATATCTGCCAGGATCCTGCTCCAGTGTTATCTTTTTATCGTTACATTCCGCCACATAGTGTTCATCTACATCAAGCGGAAACTCAAATACCGAGCCTTGTTTGCCTTTAGTATGCGGCTCAATATTGACCGAATACATATACTGGTCTTCCGGAAATGGAAACGGGAACCGTTTGATGCCGCTTAGAGAATTGCGGTATGTATAATCTTCGCGAAAAGTTTCTTCATTAAATGCCAATGCCATATCGTTCACCTTAACGCTCTACTTCAAGACCAGATGGTCTTGAATTGAATAGTCTTAAAAAAATTAAAATACTTACAGTCAAATGCCTACAATCAAAGATCCAGAAGCAAACGCTCACATTTCGCACGGGAGACGCAAGGCATGATCTTTTTGCATGACGCCTTCTCTGCATCTGTCAGAAAATGGTCGTTATGCATGAGTGCGCCATCGGTCTCCAGCACTTGCAATTCACAGCGCCCACATACACCGCCGCGACATAGAAAATCGGCTTCCAACACCGGCCGCTTCTATCGCTTCCAGCATGCTCATTTCAGCAGGCACCTGAATTTCTATTTTTGATTTTTCCAGTTGTATTTTGAATGGCTCGCCAATAGGTGGCGCCAGAAACTGCTCGCTATGTATATGGCTTTCCGGCCAGCCCAAGTTTCTGGCTGTTTCTAAAACCGCAACCACCATGGAACCAGGTCCACACACATACATATGCGTACCCAAAGGCTGATTACCTAACAGCGCTTGCAGATCCAAACGATCGCCTTCGCTATCAATGTAGCAATGAAACTTATCGCCACAAACTTTTGCTAACTGCGCGGCAAACGCACCATGTTCGGGTGATCTAAAGGCATAGTGCAATTCAAAATCGGCACCCGTTCTTTTGAGGTCCGCTATCTGTGACATAAAAGGCGTGATGCCAATACCGCCGGCAATCAAAATATGCTTATGGCCTTTTTTCGCCAATGAGAAAAGATTGACTGGATAAGTGATCTTGAAAGACATGCCTACGGCGACATAGTCATGCATGAAAACAGAACCGCCTCTGGATTGCTCCTGCTTACGCACAGAGATATGGTAGGCCGAAGTATCCGTTGGAGAACCCATCAGAGAGTAAGGGTTGCGATGTACTCGCCCGCCGATATTCAGCGACACGACCACATGACTTCCGCCAGAGAATGCAGGAAACTCTGAGCCATCTTCTTTAACGAAAGTGAAATGTTTGATTAACGGCGTTACCTGCTTAATGGCAGCAATTTTTACATTAATAGTACTCATGGATATATTTCCTCAATCTCTGGTAATTCGCCTGGGGACTCAGCATCCACCATCAAGCCCATGTAAGCACCTAAACGGCGGGAGAAGTGATCACGGACGAACAACATGCGTTCACAGCCAGCGCATTTAGCGATATTGGTTGTGATATTGTGGGTAATGGCCTTGCAATGCACGCAGTAGATGGAGCGTGCAAGCGTGCCGGTCAACTCTTTCATCATGTCGGCATCTTCAACACCAAACACTTTGACGGCTTCTGAAACGGCCCAAATAAAGCCTTCTGAACCGGCCACATAAACACGCAACCCCATGCGCATCGTCGGCAAGATAGTTTTTAGTTCGTCTAGCACCTCTTGCTCAGAAGCAAGTATCTGCAATCCTTCAGGCACCACTTTTTTAAGTGTGTTTGCGTAATCAACATCTGAGGCAGACGCATGTGCATACAACACCGTGATGGGCTGTTTGGGATGCATTTGTTGAAATATCTTCAGCACAGCCATGCCGCCTTCACCTTGCGCCACAACTAGATGCGAGGTCGCTTTTTCATGCCACACTAGCGAGGTGTAGACCGGTTTACTTCTAATCCAATAACCACGTTCCATAGGGGATCTCTAAAAATTAAAGTTTGTAAACGAAACAAGGCGCACGCGATCAATGGCGACGTCGCACAGGTTTGAAATGTAAGGAGTGATTTTTTGCGAGCAACCAAGCATGGCCACAAGAATTGAATTTTTAGAGGTGATCATAGCTAGATCACCTTGCTATCTGGATGCGTACGCAAACGCATGGGGTCATAAAATGGTGTTTGCACCACTCTGGCCTTGCAGCCACGATTTTTACCCACCACTTCAAAGAGTGTACCAATCTGGCTATACTCAGGTTTAATGTGTGCCAAGGCCAGTGAAAGCATCAGATAACGGCTATAGCTGGCACTGGTGATGACGCCGACCACTTTGCCTTCTTTCATAATCTTTGCACCCGCCTCAACAGCAGCCGAGCTCTGGCAAACCAGACCAACCTGCTTTACGCGTTCGCGGCCACGCAACATCATTACCGCGTCTTTACCTGTGTAGATACCCTTCTTATCCAGATCAATCGCCCAACCCAAACCAACCTCCCAAGGAGTGGTGTCACCTTCCGGCATCTCAAA
>DIZU01000065.1:0-4868 GCA_002429455.1 Methylotenera sp. UBA6020
GGATGGGTATAAGAGACAGCTATATTAGATGGACTTGGAATTATATGCTTGTAGAATGGGAGAATTATCCATGATATTAGTCAATCAAAGGAAGTCTCATTCAGCATTTTCATTTCTATTCAACCGTAACACTCTTAGCCAAATTCCTAGGCTTATCCACATCCGTTCCCTTCAACAACGCGGCATGATACGCCAGCAACTGCACAGGAATGGTATGCAAAATAGGGGAGAGTACACCTACATGACGCGGCGTGCGGATGACATGCACGCCTTCAGACTCGGTAAAGTGGCTATCGCTATCGGCAAATACAAATAGCTCGCCGCCACGTGCTTTAACTTCTTGCATGTTGGATTTTACTTTTTCCAGCAACGCATCATTCGGGGCAATGACTACCACCGGCATGTCGCTATCTACCAAGGCCAGTGGGCCATGTTTAAGCTCGCCTGCTGGGTAAGCCTCGGCATGGATGTAAGAGATCTCCTTAAGCTTCAGCGCACCCTCTAGCGCGATTGGGTAGTGTATGCCACGGCCTAAAAACAACGCGTGCTGTTTATTGGCAAAGCGTTTTGCCCATTCACGAATTTGCGGCTCTAAATTAAGGGCGTGTTGTACGCTGCCCGCCAATTGGCGCAAGGCGCTTAAGTGCTCTTGTTCATCTGCGACGCTTAATAATCCGCGTTGTTTTGCGAGTGTGGCGGCCAAGGTGAATAAAGCCACCAGTTGTGTAGTGAAGGCTTTGGTGGAGGCTACACCGATTTCCGCCCCTGCACGGGTGTAGAAAATAAGCTGCGAGGCGCGCGGAATGGCGCTTTCCTGCACGTTACAAATCGCTAGCGTGAGGGTTTGGCCTAATGACTTAGCATGTTTTAAGGCTTCCATCGTGTCTAACGTTTCGCCAGATTGTGAAATGGTGACTATCAACTGGCGCGGGTTGGGCACCGATAATCGATAGCGATACTCACTGGCAATTTCAACATTAGTCGGCAATTGCGCAATGCTTTCTAACCAGTATTTAGCGGTGAGCGCGGCGTAGTAGCTGGTGCCTGCGGCGAGTATCAATATGCTGTCGACTTGGTTAAATACTGCACTGGCAGCATCACCAAACAGGGCAGGGGAGAAGCTATTATCGTCAATCAGTGCTTCAATGGTGTCCGTAAGGGCTTTGGGCTGTTCGTGGATTTCTTTTTGCATGAAGTGCGCGTAAGGGCCCAGCTCCATGCTCGCGAGTGAAACATCGCTCAGGTGGATTTTGCGTTCTACCGTGTTGCCATCGCGGCCATAGATAGTGACTCCATCACGGCGAATCTCCGCAACATCTCCATCTTCCAGATAAATCACTTTACGGGTGACGGACAATACAGCGGAAACATCGGAGGCGATGAAATTTTCACCCTCACCTAGCCCAATCAGCAATGGGCAACCCAAACGCGCGGTGATCATGTGCTCTGGCTCTTTGACCGAAATCACGCTAATGGCAAATGCGCCTGTGAGTTCTGCTACGGCTTTTTGTGTGGCGGCAAGTAAAGCCAAACCTTGGCTGTGATAGTGATGAATAAGGTGGGCAATCACTTCGGTATCGGTTTGTGAAGTGAACTCATAACCCAACGCTTTTAAGCGGGTGCGTTGTTCATCGTGATTTTCGATAATGCCGTTATGCACTACGGCAATCTCACCTTTTGATACGTGCGGATGCGCGTTGCTTTCTGTAACGCCGCCATGCGTAGCCCAGCGTGTATGGCCGATGCCAACGAAGCCGCTTAACTTACACTCGTTAGCTTTATCTGTCATTGCCGCTACTCGGCCCACAGCGCGCACACGCTCAATACCGCTGCCATTCAAAACTGCTATACCGGCAGAGTCATAGCCACGATATTCCAAACGGCTTAAGCCTTCAATCAGGGTTGAAACTACGTTTCTATTTGCAACTGCGCCTACAATGCCACACATAAATTTATGCTTTCTAAATTATCTTGTTATCTTTACTAAGTCCGTCATTCCCACCTGCGCGGGAATGACGGAAGTGCTATTTTTTTATCTTAATCGGTCGTTTCCAACCCGTGATAGATTTTTGTTCTTTGGCTCTGCAAAACGTAAGCTGTTCTGCTGGTGCATCTTTCGTAATGGTCGAACCTGCGGCAATAGTCGCTCCTTTACCTATCGTTACTGGTGCTATTAATTGCGAATCTGAACCGATGAAGGCATTATCTTCGATCACCGTTCTGAATTTATTGGCACCATCATAGTTGCAGGTAATGGTACCAGCGCCGATGTTGACGTTTTTACCTACTGTAGTATCGCCCACGTAACTCAAATGATTGATTTTGCTGCCAATATCAACCTGTGTGTTTTTAAGCTCGACAAAGTTACCGATATGCGTATCGGCCGCAAGTGTAGTGCCTGGGCGTAAACGTGCATATGGTCCGATGCGACTATTTTCGCCAATCTGTGTGTCATCAATATGCGTGAACGGCGCAATATGCGTGCCTGCTTGTATGACGGCATTTTTGATTACACAATTTGCTGCTATTTTAACGTTGTCACCCAGCGTCACATTGCCTTCAAACAGGCAGTTCACATCAATTTCTACATCTCTGCCACAAATAAGTGTGCCGCGTACATCTAAGCGGGCAGGGTCTTTTAAGGTGACGCCTTGTTGCAGTAGTTTTTGTGCAGTACGACTTTGATATACACGCTCAATCTGCGCTAAGTCAATTTTTGAGTTGATGCCTGTGACTGACCATTCATCCGCAGTCACTTCAGCCACGACTGCTATGCCTTGTTGCACCGCCAATTCGACAATATCCGTTAAGTAGTATTCACCCTGAGCATTGTTATTGGTGAGCTGCGCTAACCATTTTGTTAAATGTGCATTTGGCATCGCCATGATGCCGGTATTCACTTCTTTGATGGCTTGTTGTGAAATTCTGGCGTCTTTATGTTCCACAATCGTCGCCACATTGCCGGTGGCTGCACGTATGATGCGCCCATAACCTGTTGGGTCCGCTTTGTTAAACGATAGGATGGCGAGTTTATTATTCGCTTGTTCAATCAAGCTTATGCAAGCCTCTGCATCTACCAATGGCACATCGCCCAACAAAATCAGCGTATTGGCATCAGCATCTAAATAAGGCACCGCTTGCTGCACCGCATGACCGGTGCCTAGCTGCTCTGCTTGATTCACCCAAACGATATCTTCATGGGCAAATGCCTCACGTACTATTTCGCCGCCATAACCATACACTACGATGATTTTTTGCGGGTTTAGGGCTTTTGCGCAATCAATCACGTGTGCCAATATTGGTTTACCGCCAACTTCATGCAGCACTTTTGGTTTGTTGGAATGCATGCGCGTGCCTTTACCCGCAGCGAGAATGACAATATTCAATTTACTCATATCTTTTGTGGTTGGTAGTGTACATTTATAGATAAAGTATAACAAAAAAGGCAGCCTAAGCTGCCTTTTTGCTGGTGTTAACTTTGAGGGTACACCATCTTGTTTTCTATAGCGTTAGTGCGCTGATTTACGTAAACGCTCAATCGCCTGGATTTGTGCAAGTGCTTCAGACAACTCAGCTTGCGCTTGTGCATAATCCACGTTAGAAGTTCTATTTTGCATTGCTTCAATAGCTGCTTCTTTTGCCGCGATGGCTTTTGCCTCATCTAAATCATAACCACGCACAGCCGTATCAGCCAACACAGTGATTATGCCTGGCTGTACTTCTAGAATTCCGCCAGAAATGAAAATCAACGTCTCTTCAGCTTCGTTTGTTTGCTTGATACGCAATGTGCCAGCTTTGATGGTGGTAATCATCGGCGCGTGATGTGGGTAAATACCCACTTCACCTGCGCTGGCAGGCGCTACAACAAACTCGGCTTCGCCAGAGAAGATTGAAGCTTCTGCACTTACTACATCGATATGAACAGTATTTGCCATATTTTTCTCTTAACTTTTATAAAGTGATACTTAGTTTAAAGTTTTGGCTTTTTCTACTGCTTCTTCGATGCCACCCACCATGTAGAACGCTTGCTCAGGTAAGTGATCATACTCGCCAGCTACAATCGCTTTGAAACCTTTGATAGTTTCTTTTAGTGGCACGTATTTACCTGGCGCACCAGTAAACACCTCAGCCACGTGGAATGGTTGTGACAAGAAACGTTGAATTTTACGTGCACGGCCAACAGCCAATTTATCTTCTGGAGATAATTCGTCCATACCCAAAATAGCAATAATATCGCGCAATTCTTTATAGCGTTGTAGTGTTTGTTGTACGCTACGTGCCACGTTGTAATGCTCTTCACCAACCACTAACGGGTCTAATTGACGTGATGTTGAATCCAATGGATCAACCGCAGGGTAGATACCTAAAGAGGCAATGTCACGTGACAACACAACTGTTGAATCCAAATGCTGGAAAGTCGTTGCTGGTGATGGATCGGTCAAGTCATCCGCAGGTACATAAACCGCTTGGATAGACGTAATAGAACCGGCTTTCGTTGACGTAATACGCTCTTGTAAACGACCCATTTCATCGGCTAGGGTAGGTTGGTAACCTACAGCTGAAGGCATACGGCCTAACAACGCAGAAACCTCAGTACCGGCCAATGTGTAACGGTAGATGTTATCAACAAAGAACAATACGTCACGACCTTCGTCACGGAATTTTTCAGCCATGGTCAAACCTGACAAAGCTACACGTAAACGGTTGCCTGGTGGTTCGTTCATTTGACCGAACACCATCGCTACTTTTGATTCTTTCATGTTATCGAGCTTGATAACGCCGGCTTCTGCCATTTCGTGGTAGAAGTCATTACCCTCACGAGTACGCTCACCCACACCTGCAAACACTGATAAACCTGAGTGTTGTTT
>DIZU01000065.1:5039-16539 GCA_002429455.1 Methylotenera sp. UBA6020
AAGTCTACTGAAGGTGATAGCTCTTCAAAGGTTGGGGCTTTTTGGTGGATTGCGCGACGCTCGTCACATTCAATCGGACCAGCCTCATCAATTGGGCGACCTAACACATCCATAATACGGCCTAAGGTACCAACACCCACTGGCACAGTAATTTGTGAGCCAGTTGATTTAAACGTTGTACCACGTGAAAGACCATCTGATGAGCCCATCGCAATGGTACGCACAATGCCGTCACCTAGTTGCTGTTGCACTTCAAGCGTTAAGCCTGCTTCTGCTCTGCTTGATGCATCGTCAATAATCAACGCTTCAAACACTTTAGGCATTTGATCGCGAGGAAACTCAACGTCTACTACCGCGCCAATACATTGCACTACTTTACCGATTTTCGCTGTACTCATTTTTATATCCTATTCAAACTAATCTGTTGAATTCTAATTTAATTCGTAAAAATATTAAGCTACCGCTGCTGCGCCGCCGACAATCTCTGAGATCTCTTTGGTAATGGCTGCTTGACGCGCTTTGTTGTAAACCAGTTTCAAGTCACCAATGACTTCTTTCGCGTTATCAGACGCTGACTTCATGGCCACCATACGTGATGATTGCTCTGAAGCCATGTTTTCAGCCACCGCGTTATATACCAATGATTCGATATAACGCACCATCAACTGGTCAATAACAGGCTTCGCTTCTGGTTCATAGATGTAATCCCAATGACCTTTAGCAGTGCCGATGTTAACCGCACTTTTGATTACGCCACTGGCCGAGAGAGGCTCAGTTTTCTCATGAACATGCACCACGCCAAAGTGATCGCTTGTCAGTGGTAGCAATTGCTCCATTACCGGCTCCTGCTTCATGGTATTAATGAAGCGGGTGTAACAAATATATAGCTGATCAATTTCACCGGCTGTATAAGCGTCTAACATCACCTTGATGGTTCCGATCAATGTTTCCAGATGCGGCACATCACCTAAACCCGTGATGTGTGATTTAACATTGGCGCCAACGCGCGTCATGAAGCTATAGCCTTTATTACCGATCGCACTGACAGATATTTTTTTGCCTTCAGCTTCCCAGGTTTTCATCTGGTTAACTGACAGTCGCAATACATTGGTATTCAAACCGCCACACAGTCCCTTATCAGAACTGACGACGATGATGCCAACATTACGCACACTCTCGCGTTTTAACAGGAAAGGGTGCTTGTATTCTGAGTGCGCCAGGGAAAGGTGAGCCGCCACATTGCGAATTTTTTCAGCATATGGACGTGATGCCCGCATTCTATCTTGCGCTTTACGCATTTTAGAAGCAGCCACCATCTCCATCGCCTTGGTGATCTTGCGTGTATTTTCTACACTCTTGATCTTGGTTCTAATCTCTTTACTACCAGCCATATTTTTTCCTAAAAAGCATAGTCCTAGATAGTAGTTTAGTAAGCGTTAGTCGCTTTGAAGTCTTGAATTGCCGCTTCAACCGCTTTTTCGTTATCGCCAGCTAAGTCTTTGCTTGATTCGATGCCGTCCATGAGTGCTTTGTATTTAGAACCCATGAAACCGTGTAATGAATTTTCAAACGCTAGTACTTTATTGGTTGGCACGTCGTCAAAGTAGCCTTTATTCGCCGCTAACAAGGTAATCGCCATATTAGAAATGCTTAATGGTGCGTATTGCGCTTGTTTCATCAACTCAGTAAACATACGACCGCGGTCAAGTTGTTTACGGGTTGCTTCATCCAAATCAGAAGCAAACTGCGCGAACGCAGCCAACTCACGATATTGCGCTAACGCTAAACGCACGCCGCCGCCAAGCTTTTTGATGACTTTAGTTTGTGCAGCACCACCCACGCGAGATACGGAAATACCCGCATTGATCGCTGGACGAATACCGGCGTTGAATAAGTCAGTTTCCAAGAAAATTTGACCATCGGTAATTGAAATCACGTTAGTTGGCACGAACGCTGAAACGTCGCCAGCCGCAGTTTCAATCACAGGCAATGCAGTCAATGAACCAGTTTTACCTTTAACTGCGCCATTGGTGAATTTTTCCACATAGTCTTCATTCACGCGAGCAGCACGCTCTAACAAACGTGAGTGGATGTAGAACACATCACCCGGGTAAGCTTCACGGCCTGGTGGACGGCGCAATAGCAATGAAATTTGACGATAAGCAATCGCTTGTTTAGTCAAATCATCATACACAATCAACGCATCCTCACCGCGGTCGCGGAAGTATTCACCCATGGTACAACCAGAGTAGGGAGCTAAGAATTGCAATGCTGCTGAGTCAGATGCGGTTGCGGCAACAACGATGGTATAAGCCATCGCACCGTTTTCTTCTAATTTACGTACCACGTTAGCGACAGTTGAAGCCTTTTGGCCAATCGCAACGTAGATACAAGTCATATTTTGACCTTTTTGATTGATGATGGCATCAATCGCAACGGCAGTTTTACCTGTTTGACGGTCACCAATAATCAGTTCACGTTGACCGCGACCGACTGGCACCATAGAGTCTACAGATTTCAAACCAGTTTGCACTGGTTGTGACACTGACTTACGGGCAATAACACCTGGTGCCACTTTTTCAATCTTGTCGGTCATTTTCGCATTAACTGGACCTTTGCCGTCAATCGGCTGACCCAATGCGTTGACAACACGGCCAATCAATTCTGGACCTACTGGCACTTCCAAAATACGACCAGTACATTTACAAATGTCGCCTTCAGTAATGTGCTCGTAATCACCTAGAACTACGGCACCCACTGAGTCACGCTCTAAGTTAAGCGCCAAACCAAATGTGTTGCCTGGGAATTCGATCATCTCGCCGGCCATCACGTTTGAAAGACCGTGAATACGTACGATACCGTCGGTGACTGAAATTACTGTACCTTGGGTACGCGCTTCAGCTGAGGTAGAAAAATTTTCTAATCTGCTTTTAATCAGCTCACTGATTTCTGATGTAGATAACTGCATTGCTAACTCCTAATATTTTCTTTGGCTGTGCCTAAGCTGAAAGCGTGTAGGCTAAATTTTGTAACTGACCTTTGACGGATGCGTCTATCACGGTATCGCCAACAATAATTTTAATGCCACCAATCAATTCTGCATCTACAGAAACACTGGCTTCAATCTTTTTGCCAAACTTAGCTTCTAAACGTTTTACCAAATCTTTGATTTCTGCAGCGCTAGGTTTAGCGGCTGCAATAATTTGTGCATCTAGCGTGCCTTCATCTTGCGCTTTAAGTTCTTCAAACGCACTGGTGATGGCCGGTAAGATAGCCATGCGGTCATATTCAACCAACACTTTAATCAAGTTTTGCCCTTGCTCATTGAGCTTGTCGCCACACACTTTTAAAAAAGTGCTTTGCAATTCACTGCTTACTACTTTTGGGTCTTGAATATAAGCCTGCATCTGCGCGTCGTTAGCGACGGCAGCTGCAAAACCTAACATCTCAGACCACTTGGCAAGTGCGTTTTGCTCTTTACCAAGGTTGTAAGCAGCAACTGCATAGGGCCTTGCGATGGTTGATATTTCAGCCATGTTTTATCCTTAAAGTTCCGCCGCGAGTTTAGATAACATTTCGCTGTGTGCATTTGCGTCAATTTCCTTACGCAAGATTTTTTCAGCGCCAGCTACTGCAAGTGCTGACACTTGCGAACGTAAACCCTCTTTTGCACGGTTTACTTCTTGATCGATTTCAGCTTTAGCACTCGCTAAAATACGGTCACCTTCGACCTTAGCATTACCTTTAGCTTCTTCAACGATTTGTGATCCACGCTTTTCAGCCTGACCAATAATTTCGCTCGCTTTTTGCTTGGCTTCGTTCAAAGTCACTTCTGATTTTTTAGCTGCAACTTCCAAAGCACTTTTACCTTCTTGTGCAGCAGCTAAACCATCAGCAATTTCCTTTTGGCGCGTTTCTATCGCTGTTAACAGCGGCGGCCAAACGAATTTCACTGTGAACCAAATCAACACAGCAAATGCGATTGCTTGTGCGATAAGTGTAAAGTTAATGTTCATTTTTGATCCAGATTAATTATCAATAAAGCATTTAGCCGTTAATTAAGGTTTGAGTCGAATTTCCAAACTAAAACCAGAATATTTAGCGGCTAATTATTTAGCGATTACGCTTAATAATGGGTTTGCAAATGCAAACATCATCGCTAGACCAACACCAATAATGAAAGAAGCATCGATAAGACCTAATAGCAAGAATACTTTACCTTGCAATTGTGGAATCATTTCTGGTTGACGTGCTGCGCCTTCTAAAAAGCTAGCACACATAATACCAATACCGATACAAGCACCAGCTGCGCCTAAACCAATAATCAAGCCAATACCAACGCCTGTGTAAGCTTGAACCATTGCTAAAAGTTGTAAGTTATCCATTTTATTACCCTTTAAAAAATTAAAAAACGACTGCTAAATTACAAAAACAAACTTCCAAAAACAATAACTAATTAAGACTAATGAGACTCATGCGCCATGGCCAAATAAACAACCGTTAACATCATGAAGATGAATGCTTGTAACGCTACAATCAAAATGTGGAAGATTGACCAGCCAGCACCTAAAATCGCGCCAAAAATGGCACCTGTCAGACCTGTAGCTGCCCATAAGCCGATTAGCAAGAAAATTACCTCACCAGCGTACATATTGCCGAAAAGTCGCAATGAATGTGAAAGTGGTTTTGAAACGTATTCAATGATGTTGAAAGCAAAGTTTGCGACGAATAGCAGTGGACTTGCAATCAAACCTATCCAACCCATTATGCTTTTTGGTTTGAAAAATTTAGCAGCGCCAAATGGTGCGCAGAATAATTCGTGAATCCAGCCGCCCAGGCCTTTAACTTTGATTGAGAAGTAAATCATGAGAATCCACACAGCCAGCGCTAGCGCAAAGGTAGTATTGATATCTGAGGTAGGAACACTGCGCCAATGTTCTAAACCTAATGGCGCGTATACAAAGTGATGCATGACATCTACAGGTAAAAAGTCCATGGCGTTCATGGCTAATACCCATAAAAACACTGTTAATGCGGTTGGTGCGATAAAGCTATGACGGTCGCCGTGGAAAATGTTTTTAACTTGCTCATCGACGAAACCAAATACTAATTCAACAAATGCCTGGCCTTTACTAGGAACGCCAGATGTTGCGCCACGCGCTACCCACCAAACCAAACCCATCACCACTATACCAAGCAATATCGACATAATTAAGCTGTCGTAATTCAACATCCAAAAGCTACCATCGCCAACAGGTTTAGAGTTGAATGTTAAATGATGCGTAATATATTCAGAAGGGGTGAGTGCGTGTTCTGTAGCCATAATCTAGTATTTACTCTAACTTAAATTCGTTTTTAAAATGGTTTTACACTTTTAATTTACTGAGAGCCGCACCAGAAAATATTGCTGCTGCGGCCAAACCTGCAATGAGTGCAAATGGCACTAACTGCATATAAACCTTAAATATGATGACCAACAATATGATAATCACTAAAATTTTAGCTGCTTCAGCTTTTAGTAAATTCACCAAAATGGCCGTTGCATCTTCGTTCTTTGCGCAGCGTTTTGCTATGACTGCCGCGGCACATGCACCTAGCAATACACTTGCACCGCCCAACAGCGCTGAAATACCCGCATGTAATCCTGCAAGTAGTAAAGCTATGGTGGCAACAGCTAATGTAGCAACCAGCTGAATTTTAAGCATTTTACTAAAAACATCTGATGTGTTGGATGCTGACAATGACTTAAATCCAGTTAGGTTCAACGCTTTTTTGATGATGCCTTTTGCGTTTTTTATAATTCGTTATGCTGCAAAGTCCGCGATTTTGAATTATTACCACTTTTTAGTCAAGGGTTAAGTTCAAGCAAAATGAAACACTTAGCGCGAAAACATATTAATTAAATCTCTCGCTAGCGCGAGATTTTTGCAATAATTTCATCCAACTGGTCTAAATTGGCATAACTGATTTTCATACTGCCTGCGCCATTTGCACCTGCTTTGATGCTGACCACGGCACCTAACTTGTCACTTAATGCTGTCTGCAGCCTTAAAACGTCATGATTAACGCTGGTTTTATGCCCGGCTTTCAGGTTTGTCTCTTGCGCTGGATTTTGTATTTTTTCATTGTGTTTTTTTACTAA
Source organism: Methylotenera sp. UBA6020 (assembly GCA_002429455.1). Lineage (GTDB taxonomy): Bacteria > Pseudomonadota > Gammaproteobacteria > Burkholderiales > Methylophilaceae > Methylotenera. Next base: position 11,182 of record DIZU01000065.1, read on the forward strand.
ATTTTCTGCGTCGCGCACTGAATAATTATTTTGCACAATCTGTTCAGCCAGCATCACTTGATGCGCGCCACTTAAGCCAATTAATGCGCGCGCATGCCCCATATCCAGTTTGCCATGCATTAGCATCTCTTGTACTGCAATACTTAAAGTTAAAAGTCGCAATAGATTTGAAACCGCAACGCGTGAGCGGCCAACCGCATCAGCCGCTTTTTCATGCGTCATGGCAAACTCATCGATCAAACGTTTAATGCCCTGCGCTTCTTCTAACGGGTTTAGATTTTCACGTTGAATATTCTCAATCAAGGCCATCGCAAGTGCTGATTCATCGTCGATTTCGCGCACCAATACCGGCACTTCTTCTAAGCCGGCAATTTGGCTCGCACGCCAACGCCGCTCCCCAGCGATAATCTCATACTGCTCATCATCGGCGTGACCGACACTAAGCTGTCGCACCAAAATTGGCTGCATAATGCCTTGCGACTTAATTGAATCCGCCAGGGTTTGCAGAGCCGCACCATCCATATAGCTACGTGGCTGGTATTTACCCGGGCGCAATTGCACCACTTTGAGCATCAACAGTGAATCTGCCTCGCCCACGCTACCCATATCACCCGCAAGCAGCGCATCCAAACCTCGCCCCAAGCCTTTTAACTTAGCCATGCTTTCCCTCTCTGTGCATAATTTCTTGCGCTAATTCCAAATAAGCCACTGCGCCTTTTGAGCTTTTGTCATAACTAAGTACAGGCACGCCATAGCTAGGCGCCTCTGCCAGACGAATATTGCGTGGAATAATTGTTTTATAGACCTTATCGCCAAAATGACTGATTAGTTGCGCCGACACTTGATTGGCAAGCATATTGCGGTTATCAAATAGCGTGCGTAACAAGCCTTCTATTTCAAGCGTTGGGTTTAAATGTGCGCGCACTTTTTTGATGGTGTTCACCAAATCGGATAATCCCTCCAAGGCGTAATACTCACACTGCATCGGAATCATCACCGCACTGGCCGCGGTTAGGGCATTTACCGTCACTAAATTGAGGGCAGGAGGGCAATCCAGCAATACCACATCGTAGTCCGCCGCACCATTGATACCAGCCAATTTAGCGATGGCCACTTTTAAGCGGGTTTCACGTGCCAACTCATTGACCAATTCAACTTCAGCACCCGCCAACTCTCGATTAGACGGTGCAATATCAAAACCGCCTTTTTCGCTGGCCACTATCACCTCTTTAAGTGACTTTTCACCGATCAATACATGGTAAATGCTGTGCTTAAGATGCGCTTTATCAATGCCGCTGCCTGTGCTGGCGTTGCCTTGCGGATCAAGATCTATCAGCAACACCCGTTTACCTAAACTAGCCAAACTAGCGGCCAAATTCACACAGGTCGTAGTTTTTCCTACGCCGCCTTTTTGATTGGTGATCGCTAATATCTTCATTTAATTTTCTTTATTTTGTAAAAATACGCGGTTGTAAAAATACCAAGTGTCGCTCTGCTTGCAAACCAGCCACCTGTAGTGGGATGACTTTCGTTGCACTTACGTCCAAACCTATAGATTCCAAATTCGCCAACTCCAGTTGTGGCGGCAAACCTTTCATCGCAAACCACTGGCCATTGTCTGCGAGTAAATGTTTTGTAAGCTTGATAAACAAGGCGATTTCCGAAAAGGCACGTGAAATAATCACATCAAATCTTGGACTTTTATCTAAGGAATCTTTATTTAAGGGCCCCTTTTTTAAAGCTTCTACCCGACCAGTTTCAACATGGAAATTACTCAAACCCAACTCACCCTTGACTTGCCGCATGAAACTGGTCTTTTTATGCACGGCGTCAATCGCCGTCACTTGCAACTCAGGCAGACAAATGGCTAACGGTATGCTTGGCAAGCCAGCGCCAGCGCCAACATCAAGCAAGTACTTGGCATCTACTTGCTGAATATACGGCAACACACTCAGTGAATCTAACAAGTGCAAAGTCACCATATCAAGTGGGTCGCGCACCGCCGTGAGGTTATGCACTTTGTTCCATTTATAAATCAGTAACAAGTAGGCAATCAGCTTGGCCTGCTTTTCAGCAGAAACTTGCAAACCCATTTCAACCAAGCCCGTCTCTAGCTTGGCTTGCAGCGCCTCTTGTTCAATCATGCCGCTTGTTCTGTTTGTTTGCTGCGTGATTTACGTTTTAAATAAACCAATAATAGTGAAATTGCCGCTGGCGTAATACCTGAAATACGGCTGGCCTGACCAATGGTTTCCGGTTTTTGTGCATTCAACTTTTGCTGGGCTTCAATGGGCAAGCCGTGAATTTCACGATAATCTAAATCGTTGGGCAACTTGGTATTTTCCTGCCCACGGCTACGCGCGACTTCATCAGTTTGGCGGTCTATGTAGCCTTGATATTTGGCCGCGATTTCCACTTGCTCGCGCACTGCGGGCTCAATTTCACCAAGCCCATCCGCGCCTAAAGATAGCAAGGCTTCGTAGCTCACTTCTGGACGACGTAGCAATTCAAACAAGCTATATTCATGCTCAAGCGGCTTGCCAAACATCTGCACCATTTTGTCCGTATCCAGATCGGCTGGTTGTACATAAGTTTTTTTGAGCCGCTCTTGCTCACGCACGACCGCCTCTTGCTTACGGCTAAACGCCTCCCAGCGCATGTCATCGACCAAGCCTAACTTACGGCCAATTTCAGTCAGGCGCATATCGGCGTTATCTTCACGTAATTGCAACCGGTATTCTGCACGGCTAGTAAACATCCGGTAGGGCTCCGTCACGCCGCGCGTAATCAAGTCGTCCACCAGCACACCTAAATAAGCCTCATCTCGTGCAGGGCACCATGCGTCTTTACCTTGTGCATACAAGGCAGCATTGGCGCCAGCCAATAAGCCTTGGGCGGCAGCTTCTTCATAGCCGGTGGTGCCGTTAATTTGTCCCGCAAAAAACAAACCTTGCACCGCCTTGGTTTCCAGCGAGCTTTTTAAGTCCCGTGGATCGTAGTAATCATATTCAATGGCATATCCTGGGCGCAAAATGTGCGCATTCTCCAAACCTTTAACTGAGCGCACCAAAGCGAGCTGTATATCAAATGGCAAGCTGGTTGAAATCCCATTTGGATATACCTCATTGGTGGTTAATCCTTCTGGCTCCAAAAAGATTTGATGTGATTCCTTATCGGCGAAACGATGGATTTTATCTTCCACACTCGGGCAGTAACGCGGCCCCACGCCTTCAATCACACCGGTATACATTGGTGAGCGATCTAAACCGCTACGAATGATGTCGTGCGTGCGCTCGTTGGTATGTGTAATCCAGCAGGGGAGTTGTGCCGGATGTTGTGCAACATTGCCTAAAAATGAAAATACCGGAACAGGGTTATCGCCTGGCTGCTCTAGCATCACAGAATAATCAATAGTGCGGCCATCAATACGCGGTGGCGTTCCTGTTTTTAAACGACCAGCGGGCAAACCAATTTCGCGTAAGCGTGCTGCCAATGATATTGCTGGCGGGTCACCCGCGCGACCGGCACTGTAGTTTTGCAAGCCAACATGAATCAAGCCACCCAAAAATGTACCGGCGGTAAGCACTACAGACTTTGCGTTAAAACGTAGTCCAATTTGCGTCACAACGCCTGTAGCACGGTCACCCTCTAAAATAATGTCATCTACCGCTTGTTGAAATAACCAAAGATTAGGCTGGTTTTCTAGGCGGTGACGTATGGCTGCCTTGTATAGAACTCGATCCGCCTGTGCGCGGGTAGCGCGCACCGCAGGGCCTTTAGATGAATTTAAGATACGAAACTGAATGCCGCCTTCATCGGTCGCCGCCGCCATAGCGCCGCCCAACGCATCAATCTCTTTAACCAGATGCCCCTTGCCGATGCCACCAATGCTCGGATTACATGACATTTGACCAAGCGTTTCGATGTTATGTGTCAACAATAAGGTTTTTTGCCCCATTCTTGCACTGGCAAGTGCCGCTTCGGTGCCAGCGTGGCCGCCGCCAACCACAATTACATCAAAAATATCAGGAAAATTCATGATTTAACGCTTAGATTTCAAAGAATTAGATTTTACTGGAATTGTGACCATTAGTCATGTAAAAGCATGTTTTTTAGCGTTATTTTAATTAAGCGTTTCACGTGAAACAACATTACATTTACGCCTCAGACATAATTGCTTAACAAAGTTGGCATAAAATTAGCTTGATTAAAATCAAACCTTTTTACACTAAAACGCTTTATTATATAGGGTGGCACAACCCTTTATTAACTTCAAATGGAGAATCAAATGAAAAAATTAAATATTGTTTTGGCAGCATTACTTGGCTTCGCCGCTTTTTCTGCACAAGCAGACGTCGCTAACGCAGAAAAGCTAGCGCACAAATATAGCGCTATTGCTAAACAGATCAATCCAGATTACGTCGGCCCTTCAGCTGCTGATGGCAAGTTCTTTTTCAATCGTAAAATTAAATTAGCCAATGGTAAAGAAATGGCCTGCGCCTCATGCCACACTTCAAACCCGGCTGATGAAGGCAAACATATCGTAACAGGTAAAGCGATTCGTCCACTGTCACCTGTAGTAAACTTCAAACGCTTTGCCGACATTGATAAAGTTGAAGAACAATTTACATTACATTGCAACGACATTATTGGTAGCGATTGTACTGCAAAAGAAAAAGCCGACTACATTACTTACTTGCTGACAGAAAAAACACCAACAGCTAAAAAATAATTAACCTAAATATGCCAATGAAATATGTTTGGGACCCATTTGTTAGAATCTGCCATTGGTCGCTGGTCATCGCGTTCTCGGTGGCGTTTTATACGCATTCTTCCGAATGGCATCGCCTAATCCATGTTCGGGCCGGCTATGTTGCAGGTGGTTTGCTAATCGCTCGCATTGTGTGGGGTTTAATGAAAACAGGTTACGCCAGTTTTGATAGTTTCCCACTCAATCCTATGCATGCTGCCAGACACATATATCGTGTGTTACATGGCAATGCAAAACGCTACGTTGGTCACAATCCAGCCGGCTCTCTTGTAATCTACGCTATGCTTGCAACAGGACTCACAGCAGTGGGCTCCGGCTGGCTTGTATTTAACGAGGGCTGGCTGATTGATCAACCTGAGCTTTTGCAAGCGCTTCACCATTATTCAACTTGGGGTTGGCTGATATTGGTGGCTATGCATATAATAGGCGTGGTGACCGAAAGCATATTGCACAAAGACAACCTGATTCGAGCCATGATTACTGGTTGCAAACGCGAATCTAGAAAAGGTGAAAAGCAAGCACGACAAAAAATCATCTGAAACTAGCACTATTGGTATAAAAAAAGCAGTGTTTCACGTGAAACACTG
>DIZU01000065.1:16737-22059 GCA_002429455.1 Methylotenera sp. UBA6020
GAAACACTGCTTTTTTTATACCATTTAGTAACTATCCACGTAGCTTTACCCCTTAGCATTCCTGCGATCTGTTGACGCTAAAGGGTGATCTGGTAATATAAACCATCGAGTTAACTATCAAGCCGTTCAGCCCAGACGGCAATACATCTAAGAAACAATCCCACCTTCAATACGCCATAGCCTTTTCAACTACAACAAGCGTAAGTAATACCAATAAAAACTGCAGTAATTGACGGACTAAAAAATAACATGCTACGAAGCATTACTTGAACCGATTGGAGGAAATTTATTGCTTTTAACTTTTAAAACACGCCAACATTACAATAAATACAATAACTTAATGATATTTAAGCTATTGTGCCTATAAAGCGGAGCGAGCCAAATTACGCCTAGTAATACTGCCCAAAAGCTATTAATACCAGCTACCAAAACTCACAGAAAGCGACTTATCAAATAGCCTTTAGCGCAATGCTATCATGACCGGCAACTTTAATACTTAATTCCACGACATGTCTGCATGTTTTAATCTAGTCATTTTTTAGAGAAAACATTGGCACGTACTTTAATAACATTCCAAAAAGCACCATGTACAAATATAGTTAATTTAGTCTTATCACAATGTTTCACGTGAAACATTGCTAACAATAGCAAATTACTCTTAATAAATTACAACCATCGACGAGTACCTGAATGCGCGCATATAGAATATGCGTGTAAAGACCACATCACTTTCACCGAATAAAATGAGGAGGACTGTATGGCGGGTAAATTTGAATTAAAAACGACTAATAGCGGACAATTTCACTTCAATTTATTGGCAGCTAATGGGCAAATTATTATGCAATCTGAGATGCATGAAAGCAAAGCCAGTACATAAAATGGTATAGCTTCAATCCAAAAAAATGCGGCTGATAATGAGCGTTATGACCGCCTTGTATCAAAAGCGAGTAAACCATATTTTGTGCTTAAAGTAGCTAATCACCAAGTCATTGGCCAAAGCCAACAGTACGAAAACGAAGCAGGGCGTGACAACGGCATTGAATCTGTAAAGAAAAATGCACCGGAAGCTGAAGTTATTGATTTAACAGCATAAAATTAGGTTGGTACAAATAAAAAAGTGCTAAATAGCACCTTTTTATTTGTACCAGAATTATTTACCTATACAAAACTTACTAAAAATCTCACCAAGTAAATCATCTGGCGTGAATTCACCGGTAATACTACTTAACGCCTCTTGGCCCAGCCGCAATTCTTCAGCCACCAATTCTGCTGATTTTATTTGAGCGCTAGCAACTTTCAAGTGTGACTGCACTTGGGATAACGCTTCTAAGTGTCTGGCACGTGCCATAAAAACACCTTCTGAATTACTTTGATACCCGGCAAGTTTAAGCAAATGACTTTTCAGTAAGTCTATGCCCACGCCTGTTTTGGCTGAAAGATAAATGTGTGTTGCATAGTCTTCTTCTTGTACAAATGCCGATTCATTTGACACATCAATTTTATTATGGACCCAAATTGTGCGAATTTCTTGCGGCAACCGCACTAGAATCGATTTTTCTGCATCAGTAATACCATGAGCTGCGTCTACCAATAATAATGCGATATTGGCCGTTTCTGCAGCCTGCCAAGTTCGGGCAATACCATATTTTTCTACTTCGTCATCAGTTTCACGTAGACCAGCGGTGTCGATTACATGCAAAGGTACACCATTTATTTGTATAGCATTTTTAATGGTGTCACGCGTTGTACCTGCAATTGGAGTAACGATAGCCACTTCTTCGCCAGCCAGTTGATTCATCAAACTAGATTTTCCCACATTAGGCTGACCAACTAACACAACATTAATACCCTCACGTAGCAAGCTGCCTTGTTTAGCTTTTGCAAACACGGACACTAATTCAGCGGTTATGTTGTCTAGCTTTTCAGCTACCCGGCCTTGGGTGATAAAATCAATTTCTTCTTCAGGAAAATCCAAGCAGGCTTCTACAAACATGCGTAAATCAATCAACTTAAGGAGCAGGGCGTTGATGTGTTGCGAAAACTCCCCAGATAAAGAACGTGCCGCACTCCTTGCCGCTTCAGTAGTTGCTGCATTAATCACATCGGCAACGGCTTCAGCTTGTGCTAAATCAAGCTTATCATTCAAATAAGCACGACGTGTAAATTCCCCTGGTTCGGCCTGGCGTGCGCCTAACTCTATACAGCGAGCCAGCAGAATCTGCATGAGGGCAGCGCCACCATGCGCCTGTAGCTCAAGCACGTCCTCACCAGTATAAGAATGTGGATTAGGGTAAAAAATGGCGATGCCACGATCAATAAGTTCTTCGTTTGCAAGCCTAAAATGAAGATACGCCGCATGACGTGGCGCAGGACAAGCACCTAAAACACAAGTAGCTATGTGCTTAGCGGCCGGGCCAGAAACCCGCACAATGCCGATGCCGCCAGCACCGGTAGCAGTGGCGATTGCAGCAATAGTATCTTGGGGGTTAGTGCTTTCCACCTGATTTTTTGATTAGCGTTTCAGCGTGTATCGTTTTATTGATATACCACTGTTGCGTAATTGATAACACATTATTCACTAACCAATACAGTACCAAACCTGCCGGGAAGAAGAAAAAGAATACGCTGAATACTACAGGCATTACTTTCATCACTTTAGCTTGCAGTGGATCAGTAGGTGGCGGGTTTAAATAAGTTTGAATAATCATGGTGGCACCCATGAGTATTGGCAAGATGTAGTAAGGGTCAATGGCTGAAAGATCTTTGATCCAACCAAAGAACGGTGCATGACGTAACTCGATTGTGCCTAACAGCATCCAGTATAGTGAAATAAATACTGGTATTTGCACAACTATCGGTAAACAGCCACCCATTGGATTGATTTTCTCTTTTTTGTAGAGCTCCATCATGGCCATTTGCATTTTTTGTTTATCATCGCCAAACTTTTCTTTCATTGCTTGTAGGCGTGGCGCTAGTTCACGCATTTTCGCCATACTGCGATAGCTTGTCGCTGATAGTTTAAAAAACGCGGCTTTGATTAAAACCGTCAGCAATATAATCGCCACACCCCAGTTTTTAACCACGGATTGAATTTTTGATAACAACCAAAATAATGGTGAAGCAACCACTGTTAGCCAGCCATAATCTACCGTGTATTCCAAGCCTGGTGCGGTGGCCTTCAAATCTTTTTGTGTTTGTGGTCCAGCAAATAAGCGTGCTGGAATTATTAAGCTTGCACCTGGAGCGATGGTGCTTAAGCTACTTTTGGTACCAATAATATACATATGCTCATTAAGCTTTTTAGTATAAAACTCACGCGCTAAACCATCTTTAGGAATCCAAGCACTTACAAAATAATGTTGCAACAAACCCACCCAGCCATCGTTTGATTCGAGCTTGAGCGGTTCTTTATCCATGCTTGCAAATTTTAATTTTTTGAATTTAGTGGCTTCGGAATAATAAGCGCCGCCGGTAAAAGTTGGCATCAACTTAGAGCCTTGATTAGACTCGTTATCATGCACAATTTGATAATAAACAGCAGGCGTTATAGCAACTGCTGAGCCGTTTTTAACCTCATAAGTCACATCAATTGCATAATTGTTACGATGGAATGTATAGATTTTATCTACCATCACGCCGTTATTTACCCAGTTCAAGCGCACCTCTAGTGCATCTTGACCATCTTGCAGTTGATAGCTTGTAGCATTGGTTGTAAAAACAGTTTTGTGTGATGGCAAATCAGCACCTATCAAACCGGTCTGCGCAACGTAGGTCATTGGCTTAGCAGAGTCATCCAACAAAATAAAGTTTGATTTATCGTTATCTGCTGCACGATGTTTAAGTAGTTCCAACCGGCGTAAATCGCCGCCGGTTGTTTCAATAACGGCATGATATAGATCAGTGGTTACGCTAATACGCTGACCTGTAAGTAGCTTGTAATCGCTATCTACAGCCAAATCTGCTTTATTAGCACTGGCTGAATTAACAGTTTGACTTGGCACACTGCCATCTGTACTAGCCTTGCTACTGACTTGCTGAGTAATCTCTACTGGTGCATGTTGACGTTGCCAAGCTTCCCACAACATCAAAATAGACATCGAAAAAATAACAAACAGCACTAAACGTCTTGTATCCATAATTTTTAATTGGCGATCTTTTATAAAATTTCAGTAATAAAATTATTAGTTATTAAAGTGTTAAGGAATGGGATCATGGCCGCCTGCGTGCCAAGGATGGCAACGTAGCAAACGGCGGGTAGTGTAATAAGCACCGGTGATAGCACCATGTTTATTGATAGCATCTAAAGCGTATTGTGAACAGGTAGGATAAAAACGGCATTGTTGACCAAAAAATGGACTCAGCATCAATTGATAAGCTTTAATCATTAGAATTAGCAAGCGCGCCATCATATTCATCACTACTTATAGTATCAATAATCATTCATTAGGTTGCGCATTTAACGTAGCATCTAATTGCTTCGTTGTTTTAATGCGTTGTTTAACATTAGCAATTAACAACTTGGCAATAAGCGTGTCAAACTCTTGTTTAATTTGAATAAAGTCCACTTTATCAAATTTTTTTTGCACCCGGATTATTAAATCAACATGACAAATTTCATGCTGTTGTGTTCTAAAAAACTCACGTAGAGCACGCCGCATATAGTTTCTGCTGACCGCTAATTTAGCCGTCTTTTTTCCTACTACCAAACCCAAACGGGCATGTTGTTGCGTATTTGGCTGATAGTGTAGCGCTAAATACTTAGCAGAAATACGTTTGCGGAAATTAAAAACGGATGAAAAATCATCCGTTTTAATCAACTTTGCTTGTTTAGTAAGCCTAAACGTTAGTGCCATTATCAATAATACTCTTCATTGATAATGCTATGAAGTAATAATAAAGCCCTGAAGGACCTTAAAATTACAGACCTAAACGAGTACGGCCTTTAGCACGACGAGCTGCAATCACAGCGCGGCCACCTTTGGTTTTCATGCGCACTAAAAAGCCATGTGTACGTGCACGACGTGTATTAGAAGGTTGATAAGTACGTTTCATGTGAATCTCCAACGAGCATAATGCTATAAAGGCCGCTATTAGACCCGATAACACTCTATTTTGTCAATGTTTATTTAGTTTTGTAAACTTAGTAATCGCCTGTGGATAAGTTGTGCTAAACCAGCTAAAATAGACTGATTGTTCCATTAAAATAAACCTGTTTTCAGATGCAATTATAGTACGATAATTTGAAATGTGAGTTTATATAAAATTAATAAAAACAAATACTTAAAACTAATTATATTGCTGTAGTGATACTATTGCTAAGGT
>DIZU01000090.1:0-1209 GCA_002429455.1 Methylotenera sp. UBA6020
CAGCACTGGCTTGGTTTCCCTGAGCGCGGCTTATGCACTATTATTGCTAGGCAATGCTTTGTTGGGTACGGCCTATGCGGCGGTGGTAGTGACATCACGCCTGCGTGAAATGGATGGCACGCTTGAAGAGGCCGCGATGGATCTGGGTTGCCAGCCGTTCCAAGTGTTTCAGTTGGTGACTCTGCCACTGCTGCTGCCCGCGCTCGTGTCGGCATTTTTGCTGACTTTTACCTTGTCGTTTGATGATGTAGTGCTGTCGTCATTTTTATCCGGTCCCGGTTCTTCAACCTTGCCCATGGTGATTTTTTCACGCGCACGGCTGGGGTTAAACCCTTCTATCAATGCCGTTGCAACAGTTACCATTACGGTAGTCACTATCGCGGTCATACTATCCAGTATCTATCAGTCTCGTGCTGAAAGAAAACGTAAACGCGAAATAGCACAGGCCTATAGTGATAGTAATTTGTAGGAGAAAATTATGATGTTAACTCCGTCTACGTCATCTGAATCCAGGTCTGTTCAACTCAACCACAAGGGCCTGCTTAAAAACAATCTCACCTGGCTTGCCGGGCAGTGGGTAGGTGCTGATTCAGGCAAAGTAATTGCCGTCACCAATCCCGCAAATGGCGCCGTCATTAGTGCGGTGCCGCTGATGGGGCGTGCTGAAACGGAGCGTGCCATTATCGCGGCCGAGACTGCGCAAAAGTCATGGAAAGTACTGACGGCACAAGCGCGATCGGTGATTCTCAAGCGCTGGTTTGATCTGATTATTCTGCATCGTGAAGACTTGGCGCGTTTACTGACCGCCGAGCAAGGCAAGCCGCTGGCTGAAGCACGCGGCGAGGTGACTTACGGCGCGAGTTTTATCGAGTGGTTTGCAGAAGAAGCCAAGCGTGTATATGGCGAAGTGATTCCGGCGCCTATGGGCGACCGTCGGCTGCTGGTGATTAAACAACCCATAGGCGTGACGGCAGCAATCACGCCATGGAACTTCCCTATCGCCATGATTACCCGTAAAGCCGCCCCCGCGCTGGCGGCAGGGTGCAGCATGATAATTAAACCTGCCGAGCAAACGCCACTGTCTGCTATCGCGCTGGCGGTGTTGGCAGAAGAGGCTGGCATTCCGGGTGGCGTGTTGCAGGTTATCACTGGTGATGCACGCCAAATAGGCGCTGCGCTGTGTGAAAGCACCGTAGTGACCAAGCTTTC
>DIZU01000090.1:1266-3046 GCA_002429455.1 Methylotenera sp. UBA6020
TACCATCAAAAAATTATCGTTTGAGCTTGGCGGCAATGCGCCATTTATTGTGTTTGACGATGCTGACTTGGATGCCGCTGTTGAAGGTGCGGTGATCAGTAAATTCCGTAACTCTGGGCAAACTTGTGTATGTGCGAACCGGTTTTTTATACAAGATGGTGTGTTTGATGAATTCGCCAAAAAGCTTGCCGTCAGGGTGAGCCAGCTTAAGGTTGGTGCAGGCACCGCTGACGGCGTCACACAAGGGCCGCTGATTGACGCAGCCGCCCTCGCAAAAGTAGAAAGCCATGTGACGGATGCCATTGCTAAAGGCGCCACGCTGATACAAGGCGGCAAGCGTCATGCCGTGAGCGAACTATCCGGTGGACTGTTTTTTGAACCCACCGTGTTGACCGACGTTAGCCCTGACACCATGATTTTCCGTGAAGAAACCTTTGGCCCGGTGGCAGCGCTATTCCGCTTTAAAACCGATGCAGAGGTAATTGAACTGGCTAACCGCACTGAGTTTGGTTTAGCTTCCTACTTTTTCAGCCGCGATATTGGCCGCGTGTGGCGTGTGGCCGAGGCGCTGGAATACGGCATGGTAGGCGTGAATACCGGAATAATCTCTAACGAGGTTGCGCCTTTTGGCGGTGTAAAGCAGTCCGGCTTAGGCCGCGAAGGTTCACATCACGGCATTGATGAGTATCTCGAAATGAAATATGTATGCATGGCAGGACTCTAAGGTGGGACTTTAAGACCGAAATTTCAGTCTTATTCTTTGATTAAGTAGCTTGTTGATACAACGTTATTATTAAGATGTACTGAGGAACGTAATCATGAACTCACCCATTCAATCTAAAGTTACAACCAGCATTACGCCTTCTATAGATTGGCATGTGTGCGCTGCAACGCTGAAAATTGACGGTCGTGCATTCATCAATGGTACGCGTGTAGATGCGCTGGATGGCAGCAGCTTTGCCTGTTTATCACCGATTGATGGTCGCAAACTGGCAGATGTGGCTAGTTGCCAAGCGGCGGATGTTGATCGTGCCGTGTCTGCTGCGCGTGCGGCCTTTAATGACAGACGCTGGGCTGGCCTGCCCCCTGGCGAGCGTAAGAAAATCATGATCTGCTTTGCCGATTTGCTGTTGGCCAATAAAGACGAGCTGGCGTTATTGGAAACGCTGGACATGGGTAAGCCCATTGCCGCCAGTCTGGCGACTGATGTGCCAGCGGCGGCCAATTGCCTGCGCTGGTTTGGTGAGGCGATCGACAAAGTGTATGACGAAATCGCCCCCACTGCAGATCACACGCTAGCCATGATCACGCGTGAGCCGATAGGGGTGGTGGGCGCCATTGTGCCGTGGAACTATCCGCTATTGATGGCCTGCTGGAAAATTGCCCCGGCCTTGGTCACAGGCAACAGTGTGGTGCTCAAGCCTTCTGAAAAGTCGCCACTTACGGCTTTAAGACTGGGTGATTTAGCGCTGGAGGCAGGCATTCCTGCTGGTGTATTCAATGTAGTGCCAGGCTCAGGATTTGACGCAGGCACACCACTGGCGATGCACATGGATGTCGATTGCATCGCTTTNNGTGCTCAAGCCTTCTGAAAAGTCGCCGCTTACAGCGTTACGGCTGGGCGACTTGGCGCTGGAAGCAGGCATTCCAGCCGGTGTCGCTCAATGTGCTGCCCGGCTCCGGACCTGACGCAGGTACGCCACTGGCGATGCACAATGGATGTCGATTGCATCGCTTTCACCGGTTCAACAGCGGTAGGTAAAAAAATCCAGGTGATGGC
>DIZU01000090.1:3178-3932 GCA_002429455.1 Methylotenera sp. UBA6020
AAACATGCCTGGTGTGAATTGGGCGGTAAATCACCCAATATTGTCTTTGCTGATTGCTATGATATGGATAAAGCGGCAATGGCTACGGCGGGTTCAATTTTTTACAATCAGGGCGAAAGCTGCAATGCGCCTTCACGCTTGTTGGTAGAGCGTTCCATACGCGATGAATTCGTTAAAAAACTGCTGGCACTGTTACCGAACTATCAACCTGGCGACCCGCTAGACGCCAATACCAGCATGGGGGCGATGGTGGATGGCGGGCAGATGGAGCATGTGCTCAGCTATATCGAAAGTGGCAAGAAACAGGGGGCCAAACTACGCGCGGGTGGTGAGCGGGTGCGCAGTGAAACCGGCGGTTTTTATATCAGCCCAGCTGTGTTTGATGACGTTAGCAACGATATGAGCATTGCCAGCGAAGAAATTTTTGGCCCGGTCCTTGTTATTATCACCTTCGATACACCAGCGGAAGCCATTCGCATCGCTAACGATACCCGCTATGGCCTCGCCGCCGCGGTGTGGACGCGTGATCTTTCACGTGCACACATGGTGGCTAAAGCACTGCGCGCCGGTACTGTACACGTGAACAGCTATGATGAAGACGATATCACCGTGCCATTTGGCGGTTACAAACAATCAGGTAATGGTCGTGATAAATCGCTGCATGCGCTTGAGAAATATACCGAACTCAAAACCACTTGGATTCGACTCGTCTAAATTTCAATACGTTTCTAACATAACGATAACTCATCCTGGC
>DIZU01000090.1:4176-9447 GCA_002429455.1 Methylotenera sp. UBA6020
GCTCAGAATGACGTCAGCAATATTTAAATGCAGCTATTTTAGGAAAAGTTTGATGAGCATAAATACACCAATCAGCAACCAGTCGCTGCACGAAAGACGCTTGGCCGCCACTCCGCGAGGCATCGGCGTGATGGTCAGTTTTTTTATTGATCGTGCGCTCAATGCCGAAGTATGGGATGTAGAAGGTCGCCGCTATATTGATTTTGCTGGCGGCATTGCCGTACTCAATACCGGTCACCGGCATCCAAAGCTGGTTGCCGCGATTGAGGCACAACTGGCACGTTTTACCCATACCTGTTATCAGGTGCTGCCTTATGAAAATTACGTCACACTGGCTGAACGTATTAACGCGCTGACCCCCGGTAAGCATGCCAAAAAAACCGCGTTTTTCTCCAGCGGCGCGGAGGCAGTCGAAAACGCCGTCAAAATCGCCCGAGCCAGCTCTGGTCGCCCGGGGATCATTGCTTTTTCTGGCGGGTTTCATGGCCGCACCATGATGGCGAGCGCGCTTACCGGTAAAGTTGTGCCTTACAAAGTCGGCTTTGGACCATTCCCCGCTGAGGTTTATCACTTGCCATTCCCTATGGAGCTGCATGGCGTAAGTGTAGAGGATTCGATCAATGCGCTGCATACGCTGTTCAAGGCTGATGTTGAAGCCAAGCGCATCGCAGCTATCATTATCGAGCCGGTGCAAGGCGAAGGTGGTTTTTATGTGGCGCCGCCAGCCTTGATGACAGCGCTGCGTGAGGAGTGCGATGAGCATGGTATATTGCTTATTCTGGATGAAGTGCAAACGGGTTTCGGCCGTACAGGAAAATTATTTGCAGTCGAGCATTATGACGTGATGCCAGACATCATGGTTCTGGCAAAAAGTCTGGCGGGTGGTACCACCTTATCTGCCGTATGCGGCAGGGCTGAAGTGATGGATGGCCCAGCGCCCGGCGGTTTAGGCGGTACTTATGCCGGTAACCCGCTGGCCATTGCCGCCGCCCATGCAGTACTTGATATTATTGAAGAAGAGGGCTTAATTGCGCGCGCCAATCATTTAGGTGAAAAACTTACCGTACGACTTAAAGCTGCGCAGGCCACGGTGCCGGCGTTAAAAGAAGTACGTGGCTTGGGCTCGATGATTGCAGCAGAATTTTTTGAACCCAATCCCCGGACCGGAATCAATGAACCATCAACGGAGGCCGTAAAGCGCGTGCAGCAAGCCGCCCTTGAAGAAGGTTTGATTTTGCTTAGCTGCGGCGTTTACGCCAATGCAATCCGCTTTTTGTATCCGCTTACCATCGAGGATGAAGTATTTGATGAAGCGCTCGACATTATCGACCGTGCACTGGCTAAAGCCTGAAAAATGCATGCCCAAAAATAGCATTCATCTGCGTCGCCTACTTTTGGTTAGATGAATGTATCTACCAAACTCTCATTGTTTAGATTAGGGGCCTAGATCAAGAAGGGTCCTTAGATACCTCATCTTCAACTTCCGTGCTTTTCCAATTAAGGTACACATTTACACCTCGGCGGTTGGTGATGGTGATTTTTCTGGTAATCGTTACGCCATTATATTGCGCGCTGATTTTGTAAATGCCATTTTCCAGCTTTAAAAAGAGCAGGGGGCCGCCATTAGGCAAATCCAGTCTGACATTGCCTTTTTTATCGGTGATGGTGACTGAAACATCGGCAATCGAGTGTCCTTTGCCTTCTGACAGATAGAGGCGCATATTGTATTCACCCGCCTTGGCTTTGATATCGCTGGCCTCTTCCTCGCCGAAGCCGCCATTGACGTAGGCTGTTTCGCCGACATTGCCTTCCACAGCGTATGCGATATTTGCCGTTGTAACTATTACCATCGCGCCGATCAAGCCATTCAGTAAAAACTTAACAATGTTCATCATGATGTAGTTCCTTGTATGTGAATGTACGAATAATCAAAAGTTGGTAACCGCTTAGCTTAGCCGTCGAAAACCACTTAGGTTTGCTGTGTCATGAAAACCTCTTAATTAAGTGCCTCGTTATGCGTGTCGCAGTTAGCCATTAGCAGAATTTATAATACGCCATGAGTCATGGCGCGAACTGTGCGGCAGCGAACATAGAAGTATCATCACGTTGAACCCAGACTCTGGGCTTGGCGTGAGGAATGCTAGCTGCACTTGCATAGCACTTTTCACATGTAGTGCTCGGTTTCGAATTGACTAATCAAAAGTGGCTGCTAAACAGGCTAGAGAAATGCAAATGACGGTTTAGGTTTTGCTTTAGCCAATTACAAAGCCATGACAAATTGGTTACTGAGCTTGAAGGTAGTGGGCTATTGCTTCGATGTCGCTTTCTGATAAGCCTTTGACGACTTCGTGCATTGCGGTAGCTGCGGGTCGTTCATTACCATAAAAAACCTTGAGTTGTCGTTTTAGATAGGCTTCATGCTGCCCGCCAAGCCTAGGCGTTGTTTCCTTGCCTTGACCCTTTTCCCCATGGCAGGCCATACATGGTGGAACACCTTTGTCTGGATGACCATTGGTGAAGATGTTTTTGCCTAGCTCATACTTCGATTGATCCGAAATTTTTCCCGGATGTACGGGTGGTTGAGATTCGTAGTAAGCCGCTAACTGCTGAATATCTTCATCAGAAAGTCTGGAAGAAATTCCCCACATGAATCGTCGGGCATTTTCATCCGCACGTGACTTGTCGCGGAATGCTTTCATCTGATTAATAAAATAAGGTGCTGGCTCACCGGCGAGTTGAGGAAAGAGTTCCGATGTCGTCGTGCCGCCAGGCCCGTGACAAATTGAACAAAGTTGGCGGTCAAGCTTGCTTCCCATATCGGCCCCCAAGGCAGAAGAGCTTGCAATCAGTCCGATCACTCCCAAAGACATCCAAATGCGATAATTCATGACTATTCCCCGAATGAATTAGAAGGCAAACCAAGTGTTCAAGAACAGCGTGTTTCTGTCACTCGGTTTGAGCCCAAGGCCATCAGTTTGTCTTGAACCATCCCATTTTGTATAGCCGGTGTATTGCAGGGAGACTCGAGCAAATGTCCAGGGATTATAGTCAAACTGGACGACATAGCCTTGATTATCTGGCTTGGTCACAAGGTTGTCTCCGGTGGAGAACGCTATTGCATCGTTGCTACCTGTGGTATTGAAATAGGCCAGCGAAGCACCATATTTGCGGTCATAAAGGTAGCTAGCTTTGGCTTTGAATGTATTCAGGTGGTCATGAGTATTACATGGACCAGCGCTGCATGTCGGGTCGAAGCTAGCCTTATAGTCCTGTTTCTCATGAATATAGGTGGTCTGTAGTGAAATGATATGCGGATCTGACAGATACTGATATTGAGCGTCTAACGCAGTGTCAGTGAAGCGGTTGGTAGGGCCATGGGGGTTGGTGTTGTCTGGGAAAATGTCTACCTGCATCCCATAAGTTCCAACCATCAAGGAGTGGGCTCCCCACTCCTCATTCCATGCCAGGCGCCAATAAGGATTGTCGCGCCCGTCAACTCTGGTCACTTCATGTTTGTCCCAAGGCTGGCCTGCACTTAGTGCACGAAAGAAATGGTTAGCGTTACCATAGAGTGACAATTCTCCGTATAGATGTCGGTCATACCAGAAGTAACCGCCGAGACCGGCCACCTGCTGACCAAGTCCACCATCAATAACGGTTGCAAAGGCCGGTCCTGGGATGGGTAGATTCGGGCCATTAAACGGGAAGCCCCAGGCCGGCGTAGTATTCCAGGCGTCCTGTGCAGATGGGTTATTGTTGAGATTAAGACCAAACACCGTGTTTTTACCAAAAATGTCATGATTCACTACAAACCGGATATCCGTGTTATCCAACTGACTATGGCCACGGATGGAACCGTCCTCTCTTTGTTCAGAATTGTTGGTATAGGTCCATTGAATGAACATACCGGCATGGTCATTTAACTTGCCTGCCGCAAACAGACTGAGCACATCGAATTGCGGGTCATTTTCACGCATCATCAGTTTTGCACCGGTATTGTCGTGATTCTTGGCCAGACTGGTCATCGAAAATTGCATCATGGCGGCCAATGGCAGTAGCTGACGTTCGCCTAGGGTGTAGCCATTGAGTTTGAACTCTCTGCCAAAGGGCGTCAGCTCAGGAAAGCTGGTGTGACAGGCTGCGCAATCCATCCCTGTTTGCCTCGCGAAGGATGGGACTGCGAAACTGACTGAGGGAATTAAATAGAGTCCAGTTAAGGCAAGAAACAGAATCTTTATAAAGGTCTGGCGCATAACCTAACTCCCATGAAGATGAATCGTTAACGCACCTACGTTAACATGCCATCCAGGGCGTCAAGTTTGATCCATATCAATTAGTATTCGATAAAAGCATTTTGTAACCACTTTATCTAGCATTCGCCACTACATTCATGTTCGTAGTGCCTTCAGATTCGAGATAGAGTTGATGACCGTTGCATTCTTACTGAACATAGTAGTCATCTAGCAGTAACGGGCCTTTTCCCCGTGGGGCTGTGCTTGAGGAAATCTCGGCTTTAGGTGAACGATGCCTGCTGGATGTCAGCGGCGAAGTCGTGCTTGAAATGCTCATGCTTGAAATCCAAACGCTGCGCAATCTGATTTAAGGCGGTAGAAGCAGTGGCCAACGGGAATGCATCAATCACCGAACGGCCCAGTTTAGCGGCACGGCTCAGGTGATCGTCGCTAGGAATCGCACCAAAGAACTCCAGCTCGATTTGCATGAAGCGTCTGGCCACCTGCGAGATGTTGCGAAACACAATCTGTGCCTGCGCGTCGGTCGCATCATCGACGATGATGCCGAAGGAACGCCGGCCCAGCTCACTGCAAACCTGCTTGATCAAGGTGTAAGCCTGTTTGATCGACTCCGGCTGACGGCTAAGCTGGATCAGGATTTCGCTGTCATTGAGCGTTTGCAACGGCAGCACATGGTTTTTAGTCAGCGTGGCATCCACCAGGACAATCTCATACTGGCGCGCCAGTTCCTCAAAAATACGGTTGAGCTGCTCAGCCGTCTGGTGATCCAGCGGCGCACCGGCCTGCTGTTTTGGCAGCAGCTTGGCCACCGCAAAGCCCGGGCTGGAACTTTTAATGGCCTCCGGCAAGGCCGCCGTTGCGTTGGCAACATCCAGCAGTGCCGGCAGCTGGTCAATGCCATAGCTGGCTTCACGCGACTTCTGCGAGGCATGCACAATCAATACGTCACTGCCCTGGCTGTGGATGGAAGCCGCCAGGTTGGTCATCATGCGTGGCTGATCGGAGGTGGCTGCGGCAG
>DIZU01000081.1 GCA_002429455.1 Methylotenera sp. UBA6020
AGTATAAATTTTTAATAAATCATGTAAGATTACAATTGTTAACCACGCCTTGAACGGGTGGTGGTTTTGTTTTTTAGTATAAGGAAAAGTCGTATGGCAGTTACTCAAATACCCGTTACCGTTAAAGGCGCAGCGCTATTAAAAGAGGAGTTACTTCGTTTGCGTAGCGTAGATCGCCCCTATATTATTCAAGCGATTGCTGAAGCGCGCGCACAAGGCGACTTGTCGGAGAATGCTGAATATGAGGCGGCTAAAGAGCGGCAAAGCTTTATTGAAGGCCGTATTGCCGAAGTTGAGGCCAAGCTTTCTAACGCCATGGTGATTGACCCAACCACGCTTCATGCTGATGGCCGCTGTGTATTTGGTTCAACAGTGAGAATTGAAGACTTGAATGGCGGCGGCATCATCACGTATCAAATTGTAGGTGATGATGAGGCGGATATTAAAAATGGTAAAATTTCAGTCAGCTCACCGATTTCACGCGGTTTAATTGGCAAGTCAGAAGGCGATGTTGCTGAGGTGATGGCGCCAGGCGGCGTTAAAGAATACGAAATATTGGACGTTCAATATATTTAGTTCAATAAATATATTGAACAAATCAAAAGTGCCAAAGGGATGAAAAGAGACAGTGATGAATAATTGGTCAGATAAATTTAGCTTGATTATCATCACCTTGTGGATCGGTGCATTGTGGTCAGCAGGTGCGGCGGCCTATGCGTTATTCGATACCTTGCAAGATAAACAATTGGCCGGACAGTTAGCGGGTAAGTTTTTTAATTACGTGTCTTATTTAGGGTTGTTCTCGGCATTTTACTTGCTTATACATCGCTTGCTTCGCTTTGGCACGGTCGTATTGAAGCAAGAGTTTTTTTGGGCGGTGTTTGTCATGTTATTGCTTGTGTTAGCGGGGCATTTTGGGATTCAACCTTTATTGGCCCAATTCAAAGCTGACGCATTCCCAAGTGATGTCATGCAAAGTGTCTTTGCCAACAGATTCAGAACTTGGCATGGTGTTGCAAGCATTGCTTATATGTTGCAATGTCTACTTGGATTTATCGTCGTATTACGCGCAAAGTAATTGCTTAGCGAAAATCCCGCAAGTTGTTTTTGCGGGGGATTTATTTCTGTGCGGTATTGTTTTGCAGGGGCTACTTTGTAGGAACTACGATTTTTGGTTTTGTCGATTGACGATACACCACTAATTGTTTGCCAATGTGATGCACAGCAATAGCATTAGTTTGTTCGCAAATATCAGTCAGCATTTGCGTACGCAATGCCTTATCATCCATCATCACTTTAATTTTAATCAACTCATGTGCGTCCAGGCAGATGTTAATTTCTTTCAAAACGCCCTCTGATAAGCCTTTATTACTTATCATGACGACGGGGTTTAAGCTATGTGCAAGGCCACGTAAGTAGCTAATTTGTTTTGAATTCACGGGGTTATCTTCTTGAGTTATCTTATTGATTTATATAGGCGAGCAGTTTAACAGATGAAACTAAAACCTTCCAGCAAAGCTTGGATACACGAACATATCAATGATGAATTTGTTAAGCGCGCACAAAAAGAGGGTTATAGAGCGCGTGCTGCTTACAAACTCACTGAAATTGACGATAAAGATAGGTTAATTAAGCCGGGTATGACCATTGTGGATTTAGGTGCAACGCCAGGCAGTTGGTCGCAAGTAGTGGTGCAGCGCTTAAAAGGTCAAGGGCGGGTGATTGCGTTGGATTTGCTGGAAATGCAGCCAATTAACGGCGTGGAGTTTATTCAAGGTGATTTTCGTGAAGATGCGGTATTAAAATTATTAGAACAAACACTAAATAAAACTAAAGTTGACCTTGTAATTGCTGATATGGCACCCAATATCTCAGGTATTGCTGATGTAGACCAAGCAGGTGCCGCTTATTTAACTGAATTGGCGTTAGACTTTAGCCAGGCATGGCTGAAACCAAACGGTAATTTTTTGGTCAAGGTGTTTGTAGGCGCAGGTTTTGACGAAATTCTACAAAATATGCGAAAAATGTTTGATAAAGTAGTCACGCGCAAACCCAAAGCTTCGCGTGGTAGAAGTAGTGAGGTTTATCTACTTGGGCTGGGCCTTAAATCTTCTGAAAATTAGCTCTGAGGATACTAAATTTCAGTTGTAAAGTTGGTGCCTTAATCGTCAATTTAAGATTAAAATTGTAAAACGCGTCAGATAATTACTTAATACATAAATTAGATTAAGCCACGCTAAATTAGATTTTCCCTTTTTAAAAAGGAACAAGATTTTGAACAATATATTTAAGAATATTGCCATTTGGTTGGCGGTGGCCATGGTGTTGATGGCAATTTTCAATTTGTCGGGCGTGAAAACTGGCGCAGACAACCAAATGGTTTATTCACAATTTATTCAAGAAGTAAAAGATGGTCGAATTGCTAAAGTGCAAATTGATGGCCGTGTACTTCATGGTACGACGCATGATGGTAAAAAATTCAATTCCTATGCGCCGACAGATCCTTGGTTAGTTTCTGATTTGCTTAAAAATAATGTCACGGTAGAAGCTAAGCCAGAGGAAGAGCAATCTTTACTGATGAGCATTTTTGTTTCTTGGTTTCCCATGATTTTATTAATTGGTGTTTGGGTCTTCTTTATGCGTCAAATGCAAGGTGGCGGCAAAGGTGGCGGCCCATTCTCATTTGGTAAAAGCAAAGCACGTCAATTAGATGAAAGTGCCAATCAGACAACATTTGCCGATGTGGCCGGTTGCGATGAAGCCAAGGAAGAGGTTTTTGAATTGGTTGAATTTTTACGTGATCCCACAAAATTCCAAAAACTGGGTGGCCGCATTCCACGTGGCGTGTTAATGGTGGGCCCACCAGGTACAGGTAAAACCTTGTTGGCACGTGCGATTGCAGGCGAAGCTAAAGTGCCATTTTTCTCGATCTCAGGTTCTGACTTCGTGGAAATGTTTGTGGGTGTTGGTGCCTCTCGCGTGCGTGATATGTTCGAGCAAGCAAAGAAAAGCTCACCATGTATCGTATTTATTGATGAAATTGATGCGGTAGGTCGTAGCCGTGGCGCGGGTACTGGTGGTGGTAATGATGAACGTGAGCAAACACTCAACCAGTTATTGGTCGAAATGGATGGCTTTGAAGGTAACTCTGGCGTGATTGTGATTGCGGCCACCAATAGGGCAGATGTTTTGGATAAAGCATTACTACGCCCAGGTCGTTTTGATCGTCAAGTAATGGTGTCATTGCCTGATATTAAAGGCCGCGAGCAAATTCTAATGGTACATATGCGTAAAGTACCGATTGATGTCGATGTAAAGGCGGATATTTTAGCGCGCGGTACGCCTGGTTTTTCAGGTGCAGACTTAGCTAACCTGGTTAACGAGGCTGCTTTATTTGCCGCGCGTCGTAATAAGCGTACTGTGGATATGCAAGATTTTGAAGATGCTAAAGACAAAATCTTCATGGGTCCTGAACGCAAATCCATGGTGATGCGTGAAGATGAACGTCGCAATACTGCGTACCATGAATCTGGTCATGCGGTTGTGGCTAAGTTGTTGCCTAAGGCCGACCCTGTGCATAAAGTCACCATCATGCCACGCGGTTGGGCATTAGGCTTAACATGGCAGTTGCCGGAATTTGATCGTATTAGCAACTATAAAGACAAGATGCTGGAAGAGATTTCTATTTTGTTTGGTGGTCGTATTGCTGAAGAAATTTTCATGCATCAAATGTCAACGGGCGCATCTAATGACTTTGACCGTGCGACTAAATTAGCGCGTGATATGGTTACTCGTTATGGCATGTCTGATGCGCTAGGTACGATGGTTTACGCGGGCGATAGCCAAGATTCATTCTTTGGTAACATGAGTTCCAAGACTGTATCTGAAGCGACGCAACAAAAAGTGGATGCAGAAATTCGTCGTATTTTAGATGAGCAATATGGCATTGCACGTAAATTACTTGAAGATAATCGTGACAAAGTTGATGCCATGGCTGCTGCCTTGATGGAATATGAAACGATTGATGCGGATCAAATCAATGACATTATGGCGGGGATCCCAGTGCGACCACCTAAACCGTCACAAAGCAAGGCACACCCGCCACGTGACACTGGGTCATCTGGTGCTAGTGCCACACCAGCACCGCAGCCTACTGCTAAAACCTAGCATCTAAATTAGACTGCAAAAAAAAGGGCTAGAAATCTAGCCCTTTTTTTATAACGCACTTTTTAAGTATAATGTTTCATGCAATTTCACTCTCAATCTTCTTACCAATTTCACTGTGGTAAATACCAACTTACTCTAAATCGTCCGCATGTCATGGGCATTGTCAATGTGACGCCTGATTCATTCTCTGATGGGGGTAAATTTGTATCTACCAATCTAGCAGTGGAGCATGCGCTTAAGTTGATAGCAGAAGGTGCTGATATCTTGGATATAGGTGGTGAGTCAACCCGCCCTGGGGCAGCCCCGGTAAGCTTGGATGAGGAACTGAGTCGGGTGATTCCAGTGATTCAGGCTTTGCGCGGAATCTCCACGGTTCCCCTTTCAATTGATACTTATAAACCCGCAGTGATGCGTGCGGCGATTGCTGCAGGTGCTGATATTGTGAATGATGTACGTGCTTTGCAAGAGGATGGTGCTATAGAAGCCGTTGCCAATAGCAATGCTGGGGTATGTTTGATGCACATGCAAGGCACACCGCAAACCATGCAACTGGATCCTAAGTATGTTGATGTGGTTGAAGAGGTTAAACATTTCTTAATGGATAGATTGCATGTAGCTATAGCGCATAGAATTGTTAAAGAACGTATTTTGTTCGACCCCGGTTTTGGTTTTGGTAAAAGCACTGTGCACAATATTGCACTTATCCAACATTTGGATAGTCTAGCTGACCTCGGTCAACCATTATTAGTCGGGCTTTCTCGTAAAGCAGTGTTAGGCCAAATCGCTGGTGGCGATGAACAGCAGCGCTTGCATGCAGGGCTTGCAGCCTCAGTAATTTCCGTCATGAAAGGCGCTAAAATAGTGCGTGTACATGATGTAAAAGCGACTGTGGATGCGCTAAAAGTCGTTGCCGTAGTAATGCCGGTGAATAATGAAGAATAGTTAATAATAATGATGAAAAAATTAAATCATAGCGTTAAATCAAGGAATTGAAGCATGGCTAAAAAATATTTCGGTACTGATGGCATTCGTGGCCGCGTCGGCGATACACCGATTACGCCAGACTTTGTGATGCGCTTAGGCTATGCTGCTGGCCGTGTGCTGACAAGTCTTGAAAGTCATCTGGCAAAAGGTGCACATCCAGCAGTATTGATTGGCAAAGACACTCGCATTTCAGGCTATATGTTGGAATCAGCACTTGAAGCGGGTTTATCTGCCGCCGGTGTAGATGTGTTGATGACAGGGCCTATGCCAACCCCTGCCGTGGCTTATTTGACACGTGCTCTGCGCGCGCAAGCCGGCATTGTAATTTCAGCCTCACATAATCCATTTTACGATAATGGCATCAAGTTTTTTTCCAGCCTTGGTACTAAATTGCCGGATGATATCGAGCATGCCATTGAAGCTGAACTGGATAAGCCCATGCAAGTGATGGAATCCGCCAAGTTAGGTAAAGTGCGCCGCATTGATGATGCCGCCGGGCGTTATGTGGAGTTTTGTAAAAGCAC
>DIZU01000218.1 GCA_002429455.1 Methylotenera sp. UBA6020
TTAATCACCAGAAGTTTAATCACTAGAAATTTGATAACCGGAAATTTAACAAATAGTAATATCTAAAAGATACCTAAAACCCAATGACACAAAACCAGACTCCTAATCGATACTTTGCAACTTGCCCACGTGGTTTAGAACAACTCCTGGCCGACGAGCTGTTGCAGGTAAATGCCAAATCAATCAAAGCCACCGATGGCGGCGTGAGCTTTGACGGTAGTTGGGCAGTCTGTTACGCGGCAAATTTGCACTCACGTATTGCCACGCGCATTTTATGGCAAGTAGCGCGCGGAAAATATCTCAATGAAGAAGATTTGTTTAACGCCGCCTACAAACTCAATTGGCCACAATGGTTTGATGTAAGGCATGACTTTATGGTGAAGGTGACGGGCGTGAAGTGCCCACTTAAAAGCCTTGAGTTTGCTACCTTGAAAATCAAAGATGCGGTGTGCGATAAATTCAGGTTAAGCGTGGGCAGCCGTCCTTACATTGATACTAAAACACCGGCAGTGCGTATTCATGCCTATTTGGCGGCAGAGGAATATCAGTTTTATTTGGATACCTCAGGCGCAGCGCTGTACCAGCGCGGCAATCGTGGCGCCAGTATCGAAGCGCCATTACGTGAAAATTTGGCGGCTGGTATTTTAAAACTATCTGGCTGGCAGGTGGGGCAACCTTTATTCGACCCGATGTGCGGCAGTGGTACGTTTTTATTAGAAGCGGCGATGGTAGCGCTGGATATGGCGCCGGGTTTGAACAGAAGTTTTGGTTTTGAAAAGCTCAAAACCTTTGAATCTGACACCTGGAAGAAAATTAGAAACCAGGCGGCAAGCAAAGTAAAAGTGGTTTCTTTCCAAAAAATCTACGGTTCAGACATTGATTTACGTGCGGTTCGTGTGACTAAACAAAATCTTGAAGAAGCCGGTTTATTAGAGGCCGTGCAGCTCGCGCATGTGGACATGGTGAAAGCAATACCGCCAGCAGATAGCGGGGTCTTGGTGGCAAACCCACCTTATGGCGTACGCATTGGCGAAGATGAAGAGCTGGCCTTACTTTACCCAACAATAGGGGAAGCGCTAAAACGAAAATTTGCCGGTTGGAACACTTATTTTCTTACCAATGACTTACGCATGCCTAAGCTAATGCGACTGACGCCAAGCAAACGTACGCCTTTGTATAATGGCCCGCTGGAATGTCGCCTCTTTGAAATTAAAATGGTCGCTGGCAGTAACCGCAAGTAACTTAAGCAAACTCTGTGAAAACATTATGTCCGACTCATTAGACGAATTAAAACTAACACTACAACAGTTTGTAGATGCACGCGATTGGGCGCAGTTTCATTCGCCCAAGAATTTGGCAATGGCAATGATTGTAGAGGCCGCTGAATTGGTGGAGCATTTTCAATGGAATACCGAGGCAGAAAGCTATGAGCTGTCTGACGCTAAGCGAGAGCAAGTTGGACATGAGTTGGCAGATACCTTTGTGTATTTACTTAGAATTGCGCAAGTGCTGGATATTGATTTGATTGAAGTCACAAATAAAAAAATAGCACTCAATGCGCAAAAATACCCTGTTGATAAGGCGCGTGGCAAAAATAATAAATACACGGATTATCAGTAAGGACTTATATCAATAAAAAAGCGAAATCCTTAACTTGGGTGGATTGGGTGATTAATCAGAAAGGCAGCGTGGAGAGCAATGGCGGATGACCCTGCCATTTGCTTGCTCCCTTCTGGATACAATGCGGCGACGTGAGCAATAAGGACGGGCAACATGGCACCAGAGGTAGAAATGGATACAGTGCTAATTTTCCTGAAAAATAGTGTTACCCAAAATATTTAACTTAGTTTCGATATGAAAAATAGAAAACCAAGCCATTTATTATTAATCGCATGCAGCGTTTTTGTTTTCTTGCAGCAGGCTACGTCTGTTTGCGCCGCGCCGATAGTACAGCCCGGCGCCGTTCCGGCCCGGGCGTTGGCGACGAGAGGAGAATTGAGTGCGAAGGAGTTTGATCTCCTCGGATTGCAATTCAATCGATTGACACATCCTTCAAAAATGCGTGATTGTGAGCGCGGTAATGAAGTATTGGGCAAAGAAATATATACCGAACGAGGACAGATAATCGTCCTGCGCAACTTTCGATGTTCTGGACGAAATCAATATTGGCTCATCAAACCGGTCGATAAATCCGGAAAGAGCATGACGCCTCGAGAATTTAACCAGAGCTTGACGGGCGCGGAAGACGATAATGACTACGTCGTCGAGAACATCTATGTGCTGCCAAAATTATCGAAAGACTACACACTGTTCAGCCAGGGATGCATGCGCAATCATCAGGAAGTCACGGAGACTGTTCCATTCGCATTTGCGATAGGAACGACGGTGCCGATCTATGAAAATGATCCGCCAAGCGGACATGGACCTGGGCGGCCGGGCGAGGAGATCGGATACAAATCAAAACATATCGTAGCGGCCTGGATGGTCAATGTCCAGACGGGGAAGTTCGAACCGATGCCAACCAAGGGCTTGTTTTGTAGCTATGCGGATTGAACCCAATCCACCCAAGTTAAGGATTTCGCTTTTTTATTG
>DIZU01000207.1 GCA_002429455.1 Methylotenera sp. UBA6020
TTAATCGCAGAAGCGCTGCAAGATGCCTTGAATATACTGCCGCCGCGTTTGCAGCAATTATTGATGCCGCTCGCCCGCTATGCTGCCAGTAATCTAGCCGAGGATGCTGAGGTAGCACTGTTGCTGGACTGGCAGCTTACTTTGGCTGCGGATGCTGAAGATTTAATGCACTGGCAGACACTGGTCAATTTTCTGCTCACTAAAACAGAGAAAACTTATCGCAAAAGTCTCAATAAAAATAATGGTTTTCCAGCTACCGATGAAGGTAAGAGCAAGAAAGAAGACTACTTTTCAATTGTGAACACGCTGGACAGGAGTGAAGTTCTGGCGAATGTGCTTAATTTACCCGCAATTGCAACGCTAGATGATGATCAGCCGGTGATTCAAGCGCTGACCAAGCTGCTAATGTTGGCAGCCACGCATTTGTGGGCGGTATTTCAAGCGGCGGGAGAGGTGGATTTTGTGGCGATTGCACAAAGTGCACAGCAAGCACTTGAAAACGAGTTTGGTGCCACAGATTTAGCACTTAAGCTTGATTACAGTATTTCACATTTGTTGATAGACGAGTTTCAAGACACCAGCCCGGTGCAAATGCGCCTGATTGAAAAGCTCATCGAGGGCTGGCAGCCGGATGATGGTCGCACACTGTTTTGTGTAGGCGACCCGATGCAGTCCATTTATCGTTTTCGTAAAGCGGATGTGAGTTTGTTTCTACAGGCCTCTCAGTATGGTATTGGCCATTTACCGCTTATTCGCCTGCAATTAAGCCGTAACAATCGTTCTCACCCGGCAGTGGTAAGCTGGATTAACACGGCGTTTCAACAGGTATTCCCTGGCAATGACAATATCAATCAAGGCGCTATTAGCTACAGAGCGTTCACGGCCACTCGCCCAGAGGTCGACAATGAAGGCGTTGTGTTGCACCCGCTGATTTTAGAAGCTGATGCTGACGAGGATGCAGAGAACCTGGGTAGCAATAGTCTAAATAATGGTGATATAAATAGTAAGCAGATTGAAGCGTGTTATGTGGCTGATTTGATTGTAAAGCTGCGTGCGCAGCATGCTGCACCGCAAAAAATCGCCGTGCTGGTGCGTAGTCGTAGCCATTTGAAAGAGCTGGTATCTGAGATTCGGCGTAATCATGCGCAGTTGAAATTTCAAGCACTGGAAATCGAACACCTGAATGACCGCCAAACTGTGCAAGATGCTTTGTCGCTCACCCGTGCGATGCATCATCGCGCAGATAGAATCCACTGGTTGAACGTGCTGCGTGCGCCGTGGTGTGGGCTTACATTAGCCGATTTACATGCATTAGCCGCTAGTGATCACCGTGCCACCATTTGGCAGTTGATGCAGGATGAAGCTCGCCTGCAGAACCTAAGTGCAGATGGAATGCTACGTTTATCGCACGTTAAAACCGTGCTGACTGCCGCTTTTGATCATCAAGGCCGGATGCCGATTCGCCGCTGGCTAGAAAGTACCTGGTTGCAGTTGGGTGGTGGAAAGTGCTTGGTCGATGCAGGAGATAATCGCGATGTGCAGGTATTTTTTGATTTAGTTGAAAAAGCCAGCCGTAGTGGGCAGTTAGATGTGGCGGCACTCGAGTTAGGCATGCAAAAGCTCTACGCCAAACCGGATATTGAAGCCGATGATAGCTTACAGTTTTTAACGATTCATAAATCTAAAGGCTTGGAGTTTGATACCGTCATTCTGCCGGCGCTGAATCGCCCACCTAGAAATGCAGATAATGAATTAGTGTTATGGCAAGAAGTCATGGTGGACAATCGCTTGCATCTTATTGCGGCGCCGCTAACCACTAATAAAACCCCATCTAAAACTTACAGTAATAAAAACGCTGCGCCTAGTGTTTATCAGTTTCTCAAGGATTTAGAAGCGGAGCGCAGTGACAATGAAATAGTCAGGTTGCTGTATGTGGCGGCAACGCGTACACAACGGCAGCTACATTTGATTGCCAGCCTGCAAACCAATAAAAAAGGTGAAATCAAACCGACAGCCAAGTCATTGCTCAAGGTGCTCTGGCCTGCCGTAGAAGCAGATTTCATCCAAGCAACGCCACTGAATTTAATTCAGGATATAGATGCGCAATTGTTAGACATCGCCCAATTCAGGCCGCAATTGCAACGCTTGCATGTAAGTGAGTTATCCCAAATTCTGGAACCGGAAATATCCAGTTTCTCTCAAACTAATAGCAATCCGAATAACATTAATCCAAGTGACGTCAATTCAGGTAATACCAATTCGCTAGCCTTGAGTTTTGATGAACATTTTGTAGGTGCTGATCTGCAAAGGCATTGCGGTACCCTTGCGCATCAATATATGGAATTGTTGGCAACAACTGATTTGCAGACTTGGCATCCGCAGCGTTTACAGCAATGCCTGCCCGCGATGCAGAAATGGTTGATGCAACAAGGCCATGCTGCAACGCTTGCGCAACATGGTGCAGAGCAGGTGTCGGCTGCGTTACAGGCAACCCTAAGTAGTGAGGCGGGACAGTGGGTGCTAAAACAGCACACATCAGCAGCGAGCGAGTTAAGTTTAATGCAGCTGCAGGAATCGAGCATTAAAAACCACGTGATAGACCGCACCTTTATTGAAAATGGCACGCGCTGGATCGTGGATTACAAACTGACCACTTTGGATGAAAGCGCAGATTCTGCAGAAAATTTAACCTTAATCGCAGCACAATATCGTCCGCAATTAGAGCGCTATGCGAGCCTGTTCACAACCGAAGAATTGCCGATTAAAAAAGCAGTATTATTTTTGAGTTTTGGGATGTTAGTGGAACTGTAGGAACGCTATCCGGCAGTTGTTTTTGATTACGATTATGTCGCCTACCTTGTTATTTTGCGCATCCGTATCTCATGATTAATTTGACCGGAATTTACTGGATTAAAAACTTCCAGTTTATGTTGATTTGCTATTCATTAATTAATGAACGTTTGTTTTGGAGCAACTTGATTTAGAAGTCATGTTGTATAAGAGACAGGTCTAAAGCAGCCACTCAATTTTCTACAAATTAAAAAAGAGTTATATTCAAACTGATCTATATCAATAATCTTTAAAATTCATACGCATAT
>DIZU01000062.1:0-228 GCA_002429455.1 Methylotenera sp. UBA6020
TGTCACGACCACGGCGTCTAACCGATAGGTAGATTCAATCACGGGTTCGTTCATGAGGTTGGCGAGTATTGGTCCCGGGTCGGCCATGCCGGTAGTTTCGATCACGAGCCGTTTGAATTCGGGGATTGCACCTAACGCACGCTTAAAGAATAAATCGCGCATGGTATCTGCCAGCTCGTTTTTTAAGGTGCAGCACAGGCAGCCTGAACTTAACAAGACGGTATTGTC
>DIZU01000062.1:465-2378 GCA_002429455.1 Methylotenera sp. UBA6020
TCATTGATGATAATGGCGGTGTCGCGCATGGCAGGATGATGCAATAACTTATTCAGTAATGTGGTTTTGCCACTGCCGAAAAAGCCGGTGAGCAGGGTGACGGGGATGCGTTTATCCATTTGTTTTGCTTGGTTATTTTATAAAAGTGGTTTTGTCAGGTTATTTCTACAAAGTTATGATTGAAAATTTATATCTGGCAATCAGAACATTTGCCTTTTATGTTGAGTTCGATCGAATCAACGGTAAAATGGGCTGGTATACTGCTGGAAAATTGCGGATGGACATCTGCTGGATAAGATTCCAGGCAAAATATTTTGCCGCATTCGCTGCATTGAAAGTGGGCATGTGAATGTTGATGAGTCACTTTTTGCGTAGCTGAAAGAGGTTTTTTTTCACTATATTGAATCCGGTTTGCATTGCCAGCATTAAGCTGAAAGCGCCAGGCACGGTCCTCTCCGGCAATTCTATGGATGATGTTGTGTTGTAAAAGCCAATCCAGCACGCGGTAAAGCGTTACGCGATCGAAGTTTTCAGGTAACTGTTTGAGTAAATCCTGGTGCGTTAGCGGAAAGTTGTTTTGTGCAAGTATTGATACGACCTCTAAACGAGAGGTAGTACTTCTTAAACCAGCTTGCTGAAAAATGAGTTGAGCGGTGTGCATGTGCGTAGGTTAAATAAATCAGTAGAGTAAGTAAAACATTAAATTAAAACATCAAAACAATTAAGTGAATAATGAACGTATTTTTTGAAGAAGACGGCAGTTTCAAGGTTGCCTCTATCATGACTGAAACGCAAGGTTCTATGCAAATAGAATCTGCCAGTGGCAAGCGTAGTAAAGTCAAATCCAGTAATGTATTGATGCGCTTTGAAACGCCATTGGCAGGTTTTATGGAAGCAGCCAGTGCCGAAGCTGACACGCTGGATGTGGACTTTTTGTGGGAATGTTGCAGTGAACCGGAGTTTGGGTTTGAAGCATTCGCCCAGGATTATTACGGCCGCAAACCAACGCCGATAGAAGCTGCCGCTGTCGCCATCAAGTTACATAGTGCGCCGGTATATTTCAATCGTAAAGGCAAAGGCCGCTATAAAGCCGCACCGGCTGAGATATTAAAAGCAGCCCTCGCCGGGCTTGAAAAAAAACGCTTATTAGTTGAGAAAATGGCTGGGTTTGTTGCCGAACTTAAGGCGCATAGCATGCCTGATGAACTGATGCAAAAGCTCGACATGTTGCTCTATGAGCCTGATAAAAATTCTATGGAATACAAAACCTTAGATACTGCAGCAGGCGATATGCATTTGAGCCATCTCAAGTTATTGCAAGTCTGCGGTGCGATACCTTCGGCGCACGATTTTCACTTAGGGGCGTTTTTGCGAGAGTATTTTCCTAAAGGTACTGATTTCAAAGATGTAGCTTTCAACGAGCATGAAGTGACCGCACTCCCTGCTGACTTGCCCATGGCTGATGCCGAGGCGTTCAGCATTGATGACAGTACCACTACTGAGATTGATGATGCTTTTTCCATTAAACAGTTAGCGAATGGCATTACCCGTGTAGGCATACACATTGCGGCACCCGCGCTAGGTATAACACCAGATAGTCTGCTGGATAAAGAAGTGATGCAGCGTCTATCCACCGTTTACATGCCGGGCAACAAAATCACCATGTTGCCAGAAGCGGCGATCAGGCCGTTTAGCTTGGATGCCGGGCAGGTTAAGCCCGTACTGTCGTTGTATTTGCATGTGAATGCAGACTTCACCATCACGCAGCGCGATAGCAAGGTAGAGCGAATTAAAATTGCCGACAATCTGCGTCATGATGCACTGGAACCATTTTTTAACGAAACAACGTTAGCTGCCGATAGCGGTCATCCATATTGGTCTAAGTTATTGTATTTATTTAATTTAGCCGAGTC
>DIZU01000062.1:2551-3950 GCA_002429455.1 Methylotenera sp. UBA6020
CGTCGCGGATCACCTATGGATAAGCTGGTGGCGGAACTGATGATAGAAGCCAACAATCAGTGGGGTGCGTTACTGGCGGCGCATGAAGTGCCGGGGCTATACCGCGCGCAAACGGGCGGCAAAGTGTATATGACCACCAAAGCTGAGCCGCACCAAGGCTTAGGGGTGGCGCAATACGCGTGGAGCACGTCGCCATTGAGAAGGTCGGTGGACTTGATCAACCAGCGCCAAGTCATCAGTGTGGTGCAAAATACACCACCGGCCTATCCGCAAAATAGTGAAGCGCTCACAACCCACATGCGAAATTTTGAGCTTACCTATCAAGCGTATAGCGAATTTCAAACGCGGATGGAACGCTATTGTTGCCTGCAATATTTAATCCAGGAAGAGATCCAAGTCATCCACGCAACCGTATGGCGTGAAAATTTAGTGCGGCTGGATAACTTGCCATACATGACCAAAGTGTATGGTTTGCCAGAGCTTAAAGCGGGCACCCGAGTCAGCTTGCAAGTACAAGATGTTGACA
Source organism: Methylotenera sp. UBA6020 (assembly GCA_002429455.1). Classification (GTDB taxonomy): domain Bacteria; phylum Pseudomonadota; class Gammaproteobacteria; order Burkholderiales; family Methylophilaceae; genus Methylotenera. The sequence goes on from DIZU01000062.1 coordinate 3,078, forward strand.
CGCTACTGATGGAATTACGCACGAAATTTTTGGGTGTACTTGAAGATGAGCCAGCGCAAGTTGATGTGATAGTCGATACTGATGATGAGAATCAAGAGGAGGCCGCGTAATGTTTCGCATGGCTAAGCACTTGATGCGCGGGCTTACTGGCTCTGCAAATGATTCTGTCGATGTGAGTGAGACGGACGGTGTGCGCTCATTACATTTAGGCTCCGTCACCATACAAAGTGCCATGCGTATACGCGACCCATTTGCGCTCGAGTTGACTTACACGCGCGGCATGATGTGTATTTTGTTATTTAACCCGCAAATTAAACATGTACTGGCAATCGGCTTGGGTGGCGGTTCCATTGCTAAATATATCCATGCCCATTGTCCCGATATTGTGAGTAAGGTCATTGAGCTTAACCCTAAAATCATTCAAATTGCCCGCAGCCAATTTTACGTGCCAGAAAATGACGAGCGATTGGAAGTGATTGAAGGTGACGGTTTGCAGTATCTGGCTGAGCATACTAATGCTACAGAGGTACTACTGATTGATGCATTTGATAGCAATGGTATTCCACCCAATTTTTGTAGCCAGGATTTTTTTGACCAGTGTGCGAATACACTGAAAAGTGACGGCATACTAGCCATTAATCTATGGGGTAGCGATAAGAATTTTGATGTGTATTTGCAGCGCATCGAACAGAGTTTTGAGGGCAGGGTGTTAACACTGCCAACCGGTAAGCCAGGTAATATCGCGGTGTTCGGCTTCAAGCGCGAACCTGCTGAGTTACGGCTGGCCAGCTTGCGTGAACGTGCTAAAGCACTCGAAAAAACACATAAAATTGAGTTTTTGCAGTTTGTAGAAAAATTGGCCGAACATAATGC
>DIZU01000026.1 GCA_002429455.1 Methylotenera sp. UBA6020
TTGCTGCACATTGTATACTGGCGTATAATATTTGTTAAATGGATTATTATGATAATATATATCTATTAAACAGATGGATGTTACCGATGCAAATATAAGGAAGTCATGAAATACAGCTTACGACAACTTGAAATTTTTGTAGCAGTCAGCCGCGCTCAAAGCGTATCACGCGCTGCACAAGAACTTTCTTTGTCGCAATCAGCCACCAGTACGGCATTAGGCGAGTTTGAGCGGCAGTTTGACATGCAGCTTTTTGACCGTGTGGGCAAGTCTTTGCGTATCAATGAAACAGGCCAACAGTTGCTGCCTCGTGCGGTAGAGTTGCTAGATCGGGCCAATGAAATTGAAGCGCTGCTTCGAGGCCATACCGGCTTTGGCCACATGAAAATAGGCGCGACACTCACGGTGGGCAATTACTTGGCCACCATACTCGTTGCAAGATTCTTGCAAGAGCATCCAGAAAGCCGCATCCAGTTACAGGTACACAATACCAGCACGATTGTACAACAGATTGCCAACCACGAATTGGACTTAGGTCTGATCGAAGGCGACTGCCATCATTCTGACATCGAAGTTGAGCCTTGGATCGCGGATGAGCTTGTAGTCTTTAGTGCACCTGATCACCCACTGGCTAAACTAGGTAAAGTTACGATAGAACAACTTTTGCAAGAAACCTGGATCCTGCGCGAAAAAGGCTCTGGCACGCGTGAGACTTTTGATCGTGCCTTTCATAATTATCATGCCAGGCTCAATATACGACTCGAACTTGAACATACTGAAGCCATCAAGCGTGCGGTCGAGTCCGGCCTGGGCATCGGCTGCATTTCACGCCTGGCACTCAGAGATGCGTTTCGACGCGGCAGCCTGGTGCCGCTTGCTACGCCCAATCTTAACTTAGGCCGTTATTTCTACTTTTTATGGCATAAACAAAAATACCAAACTGTCGGCATGCGTGAGTTTTTAGTGTTGTGTAAAAATTTGACGGCCGGTGTTGAAAGAAGTGATCTAGTTAACTTACCCGATATTGCTTAAAGGACAACCATTTAATGAGCAGCACACAACGTGATGTGATGAATTACGATATTTTGATTGTAGGCGCTGGCCCGTCTGGGCTTGCCGCGGCGATCAGACTCAAACAACTTGCCGAAAAAACAGGCCGGAAATTAAGTGTATGCGTGTTAGAAAAAGGTGCAGAAGTCGGCGCGCATATACTCTCCGGCGCGGTGATAGACCCGATTGCCTTGGACGAACTAATCCCCGACTGGCGCGAAAAGGGTGCGCCGCTCAATACACCAGTGAGCAAGGATGAGTTCCTGCTACTGGGGCAGAACAAGGCCTGGTCTATTCCGCATTGGCTGATGCCACCGCTGATGAATAATGATGGCAATTACATCGTCAGCCTGGGTGAAGTATGCAAATGGCTAGGTCAACAGGCGGAAGATCTGGGAGTGGAAATCTATGCAGGCTTTGCCGCACAAGAGATACTTTATGATGAACAGCAGCAGGTGATTGGCATTATCACCGGCGATATGGGCCGCGATGCACATGGCCAGCCAACCGCACAGTTCACGCCGGGTATCGAAATCCGAGCCCAATATACGCTGATTGCAGAGGGTACCCGCGGCTCGCTGACGCGCGAACTGGAAAGCCATTTTGACTTGCGCCATACATCGTCACCGCAAAAGTACGGCCTCGGTTTTAAAGAAGTCTGGCGCATACCCGCTGCCCAGCATCAGCCCGGCTTGGTACAACATAGTCAAGGCTGGCCGCTGACGGCGGATACCGGAGGTGGCTCCTTCATTTATCACTATGGCGAGCAACTGGTTTCTATCGGTTTTGTCGTGCATCTGGATTACGCCAATCCGCATCTTTCGCCATTTGATGAATTCCAGCGCTTCAAAACGCATCCGTCCATCAAAGCATTGCTACAGGACGGCAAACGGCTAAGCTACGGCGCCAGAGCGATTAGTGAAGGCGGCCTGCAATCCTGGCCCGAGCTGATATTTCCGGGTGGCGCACTGATCGGCTGCAGTGCAGGCATGGTCAACGTACCGCGCATCAAGGGCAGCCACAACGCCATGAAGTCCGGCATGCTGGCGGCGGAAGCGGCATTTGAGGCAGTATGTGATGAACAGCGTAATGAACCACAGGCAAAATTACTGCATGGCTATCCAAAAGCATTACGCAACTCATGGGTCTGGCGCGACTTGCACGCCGTGCGTAATGTCAAACCGCTGCTATCCCGCTTCGGCAACTGGGGCGGCACGTTGCTGGGAGGCATGGAAATGTGGCTGGCTGCGTTCAAGGTAAGCTTGCCATGGACCTTGCAACATCAAAAAGCTGACCATGATTGCACCAAGCCTGCGGCTGAAATGCCAACAATTGCTTATCCCAAACCAGATGGAATTTTTAGTTTCGATAAACTGAATTCAATCAGTCTGAGCAATATTGCGCATGATGCCAACCAGCCTTGTCATCTACAGTTGCTGGATGACACTGTGCCTATCAACATCAATCTGGCTAAATACGACGCGCCAGAACAGCGCTACTGCCCGGCTGGCGTGTATGAAATTGTAAAAACCGAAGATGCTGCCTATTTGCAAATCAACGCCCAAAACTGCATCCATTGCAAAACCTGCGACATCAAAGACCCAACGCAGAATATTGTATGGGTGCCGCCGGAAGGTGGAAGTGGTCCGGTTTATTCAGCGATGTAAGTTTTAACATTTTAAAACCTTACTGAAATACAGCAAACCATACTGGGCAAAGAAAAAGCCATGCGTTTATGCGCATGGCTTCAAGGTACAACTAAGCTATTGTTAGCAACTGATTACTGAACTTTAAAAGTGATGTATTGCCCGCCCAAGTTATTTTTGGCATCACTGGCAGACACTTTAATTGAGTGCGTACCAAGTTTGGCACCGGTTGAATTCCAGGTTAACGATATCTGACCACTGCTAGAGCGAACATTGGAGCCACCATCAACATACAGACTCATACCTGTCACGCCTACATTATCGGTGGCCGATGCCATGATGGTCACAGTAGAACCACTCTTTATAATGGCATTGACCAATGGGTTACTAATGGTAACGATTGGCGCAGTGGTGTCTGAAGTAGTGGTAGTAGTCGTAGTGGAACTGGTAGACGTCGATGTTCCGCCGCTCTCAAAAGCACCCATGTCAAATGCTGCGCCTGAAGGACGTGCCACATTCCGGTAATCCTGAGTAACCCCCGCGACTGTCGTACCCTTGTCGATAATAGCGCTGCTGGTCGCCACTGAGTAACTGGTGGCAGATACAGGTTTGCTTGCAGATACAAAAGTAGAATCCACATTGAGACTATGCGCATCCAGTTTGGTAGCTGAAATGAAATTTGCAAGCGAGCTATACATCACACCACTAAATAACTGGATGAGACCAGTAGGGCGATAGTAGTTATTTCTATCACTAGTATTGCCCACAATTGTCGTGCCGTTAGCCACTGCAATAGCCAAGTCATACTTGCTGGTGCCATGGCTAACGATGTTGTTGTATACCGAATTACCTGTCAGCGTGGCACCCGTACGTGGCATGCCACCTAACTCGATGCCGGCGTAATCACTGGTAGCATAAATGGTATTGTTGTAAACCCGTGTGTTATCTGAAGCCGATATGTAAATGCCTCTACGCTGGTTATTCGCGATCACATTATTGTAAACCAGCCCGTTCTTGCTCACCTCGAAGAAGATTGCCGCTTCTTTGGGGCCGTTATTGTGGATGTAATTATTGCGCACAACGATAGGGCTGCCGCTGTTGGCATAGTCGAACCAGATACCAGAGCCGTTGTTATTGGCGATCTCGCTGTACTCTACCGTGCCGTATGCCTTGCTGGCTGCTTTGAAGCCGCCCGCATGCCACAATGGATTGAAGTTACGCGTGTTGTTGTTGTTCATTTTTACATTGAACACTCTGAACCCGTAGCTGGAAGTGGCATTGACGCCGGAATCACCGTTATTGCTAACATTACAGTTGATGGCCTGTGCGCCGGTTTGCAGATAGCCCATTTGCAGGCCGGCAAAATCGGTGTACTGGATATCGGACTGCTCAATGATCGAATTAGAACTGAGTTCGACCGCTGCACCTATTTGCTTATAAGCCGAATAGTTGCTGTGACGGAACGCCAGGCCCTTCAGGTGGATGTAGGGCATGCCCATGAAAAACAGGTGGCTACGGGTGCTGGCTTCAATCATTTTGGTATTCGGGTCAGAGCCATCGGGCAGCCAGACATAGAGGGTGGTGCCTGCCGCATTGTAGTAAAAGCTGCCGGCAATCATGCTGCTGACGCCGCTACCTACCGCTTTGGGGTATTCATAAGAAGTATATAAACTACTCGGCAGGCCGATTTGTTGCAGCGAAGGGCTGTCGTTGCCACCGACGAAGACTTGCTGGCTGTTATAGGCCCAGCCGGTTCTTTTCCAGATATGGCCGCTATATAGCACCCAGCCAGTGACTTGGTCTGAACCACGGATAATCGGAACTTCGCTATTATAAGCAAACACGTTCAGCAACTTGCCGGCACTGCCGCCGCCGCGCGTCACATTCACCTGCTCACGATAGACGCCGCCGCGTAGATAGACGGTATCGCCGCCGACTGCAACATTCATGGCTTTCTGTATGGTTTTAAATGGCAGGCTTAAGCTAACGCCGCTACTCGCATCGTTACCGCTGGGACTCACGTAATAAGTGGTAGACCAGGCGAAAGGTGTGATTGAGAAAAACAGTACAAGTGCGGAAAAAGTTCGCCATTTAGGCTTTTGAGTGAGGAGGTTTAATGCTTTACGAACGAAAAAAAATACACTTTGCATGACTGGAAAGTTCCTTAATTATATTAAGGACTATGCAGACAACGGCACCAATGCAATTACACTACCTTTATGATTGAACAACTTCTGCAAGACAATATTCTTATCTTGTATCTCGTTTTTATTAAGTTTTTTTCGATGCTCTATCGCAGATCATAATGCGAAGATGGCAATCCCGCTGTCGTGGCATAAGCCCGTAGACCGGTAATTTTGCGTCTTTACCTTTCGGTAAATTTACCTTTTACAACTTCTGTTACTGCACACACCATAAACTATTTTATTTTCAGGTACAAGCGTTTTTTTTAAAAATGACTAACAATTTCAGCATGTTGTCTGTACGTTAGCGAACATAAAACAGAATAATTTCATGTCAAAATTAGCAGCAAAGTCAGGCCAATGGGGTGGATACAGTAAATTTCCTGAATGAACAGTCATATACTTTCATAGGTATTTACATAGGTATCTAGATTGCTAATTTTAGCATTTTTAAAATTTAGGACATACTATTGTGAAAAAGACCGTCTCTCAGCAATATTTTTCATGCATGCGTCAGAAAATAAAGAGGTACTATTTTTATAGTACCTGACCAGTTATTCGGATATTTTCTAAACGAGAAAAGCTACAGGCTAAAGTCAATATGACTGCAAGCTGATTCAATTGAATAAATAACCGTATAATCTGCCGAATCGAACAAACAAACAACCTCCCATGAACAATCAAGACCACGCCGAAATTTCCTACGACAACCCTCTGCGTCACATATTGGCCAGTCGATCCACTTGGGTTAGTGTGGTAGTTAATACCTCGCTGACACTGCTACAAATTGCTGCTGGTTTTTTCGCCCATTCCCAGAGTTTGATTGCTGACGGCATGCACTCGCTGTCTGACCTTGTCTGTGACTTTCTGGTGCTGGTTGCAAGCCATCATAGTAAAAATCCTGCTGACGAAGGGCATCCCTATGGTCACGGCCGGGTCGAGACGGCCGCCTCATTTGCGTTAGGCGCAATCCTCACGGCGACAGGCGGTGCCATCATGGCTGCTGCCGCGATTAAGCTGCAGAACATTGAAAATCTGCCCCCCGTGGCCCCATTGGCTCTGTGGGTAGCCGGCATTGCACTTGTCGCCAAGGAGGGACTATTCCGTTATATGTTACGTGTCGGTGAGCGACTACGTTCACCTATGCTTATTGCCAATGCTTGGCATGCGCGCTCAGATGCTGCTTCATCTTTAGTGGTGGCGGTAGGTATCGGGAGCAACCTGCTGGGATTTATGTTCGCCGACTCGGTGGCTGCGATCGTGGTCGGCTTCATGATTGTGCGCATGGGCATCGTGTTTGCGTGGGATGCATTTCAGGAACTGATTGATGCAGGGCTTTCAATTGAGGAAGTGGACAGTATCCGTCAGACTCTAATTGACACTCCCGGGGTGGAGAATCTACATGAATTGCGTACCCGCCGCATGGCACATCGCGCACTGGTAGATGCGCATATTCTGGTCAACCCCCGCATTAGTGTGTCAGAAGGGCACAGCATTGCAGAACGGGCTCGCAGGCGTGTACTGAAAAGTCATCCGGCAGTGACCGATGTATTAGTGCACGTCGACCCCGAAGATGATATTGACCACGATAACAATGCACAACGGATGCCGGGACGCGAAAGCTTGCTGATTCATCTGGCACCACTATTAGACGGTCTTCCGGAACCACAACGGGTGATATTTCATTACATTGCAGGTAAAGTCGAGGCTGAAGTTTACCTGCCGCATGGGGTTTTTGAGAATGGAGCCGCATTAGCTGCGGCTGAAGCAAAAGTGGCAGGGCGGCTGACGGATAACCAGTATTTCAGTTCGGTGTCGCTCAATTGCCTAGTAGTGCCCAGGTAATTACAACAAATAATCCAATCACAGGTTTTCAGTAAAGCCATTTGATGATTACTTTGATAAAAATAAATGATTCAGAAATTGACTTTTGAAAAGTTCCCTGAAGTTAGAAATACTTTCCACATTATCTGTGGATAACTCTGTGAA
>DIZU01000039.1:0-139 GCA_002429455.1 Methylotenera sp. UBA6020
GTTGAAATTGTACGTCATGCAACATTGATTTCAAGCGTTTCATGCGCCATCAAGCCGCGCGCTTTCAGCTCTGCAAGCGTGGCATCCAGACATTGATGGATCAACACCATCATGTCGTCTATTTGCGCACGGGTGATGA
>DIZU01000039.1:424-670 GCA_002429455.1 Methylotenera sp. UBA6020
GTCTATTTGCGCACGGGTGATGATTAACGGCGGGGCAACAATCATACGGTCACCGACCGCACGCATAATCAAACCATTCGCAAAACAGTGATTTCGGCACATCATGCCCACCTCTAGCGCCTCATCAAAAGGGATATGATTTGCTTTGTCTTTCATCAAGGCAAAGCCTGCAACCAGCCCACAGGTTTCAGCGCCGCCAACCAGCGGATGACTGGCTAATTCCGCAAATTTCTGCGCAAGATAAGG
>DIZU01000039.1:851-2421 GCA_002429455.1 Methylotenera sp. UBA6020
CGACGGGATGACCAGAATAGGTGTAGCCATGGTTAAATTCGCCGCCTTGTTCAATCAATACCTCTGCTACTTTTTTGCCAACTACTACACCACCGAGTGGAATGTAGCCTGAAGTTACCCCTTTAGCAAAGGTCATGAGATCCGGCTTGATGCCCATCAACTCAGAGCCAAACCAATAGCCTAGCCGGCCAAAACCGCAAATCACCTCATCACAAATCAGCAAGATGCCATATTTGTCGCAAATGCGCTGTATTTCTGGCCAGTAAGTTTCAGGCGGAATAATCACGCCACCTGCGCCTTGCACTGGTTCGCCAATAAACGCGGCCACTTTACCTGCCCCTACTTCAAGAATTTTTTGCTCTAGCCATGCGGCGGCCTCTAAACCGAAGGCATCCCTATCTTTAGTGGGGGCAAGGCCGTAATAATAGGGTTGCTCTATATGAACGATGCCGGGAATCGGCAAGCCGCCCTGCGCATGCATGCCGCTCATGCCGCCCAGCGAAGCACTTGCCATGGTTGAGCCGTGGTAAGCATTATTGCGGCTAATAATCACCGTGCGTTCCGGCTGCCCTAACGTAGCCCAGTAGTGGCGTACCATGCGGATGTTGGTATCATTCGATTCTGAACCTGAGCTACTGAAAAACACGTGCGAGAAATTATCACCAGCCAGTTTAACAATGCGCTCAGCCAGCTTCACCGCCGGTACATTAGTAGTTTGAAAAAAGCTGTTGTAGTAAGGTAATTCCTGCATCTGATGAGCGGCAGCATCCACTAGTTCTTTGCGACCATAACCTACGTTAACGCACCACAAGCCTGACATCGCATCTAAAATCTTCTCTCCCTGCGAATCCCAGATATGAATGCCTTCAGCTTTAGTAATAATGCGCGCACCCTTGGCGGCCAAACTTTTGTGATCGGTAAAGGGATGTAGGTAATGTGCTGCGTCCAGGGCTTGAATATCACGGGTATTGATGGTCATGGTATTGCTGGTCATGGTGTTCTCAATTCTTCATACGTTTACACAAAACTCACTCAAACTCAACAAATGACCGTCATTCTGAGCCTAAGTTTTTATTAGGCGAAGAATCCAGAACAATGTAACAGTGCAGCTGGATTCTTCGCTAGGCTCAGAATGACGGAATTGAAAGCTTCTCTCATCAAAAAATTTGATGTCACAGTCTTTAAACACCGTCTCTTTAAACACAGTCTCGTTAAATTAGACATGCATCAGCAAATGCTCGCGCTCCCACGGGCTAATCACGCGCATAAACTCATCATGCTCGGTTGCTTTCACTGCCAGATACACGTTAACGAAATTTTCACCAAGCACTTCATGCAAGGCCTTGGCATTTTCCAGCTCGCGCAATGCTTCAGAAAGCCCGCGCGGCAATTGATAATCCGACGCGTAAGCACTGCCGGTGGTGACCGCAGTTGGCTGCAATTTTTCAATAATGCCCAGATAACCACAGGCAAGCGTAACCGCCATCGCCAGATAGGGATTGGCATCCGCACCGACCACACGATTCTCAATACGACGCGCATCGGGGTCGGAGATCGGCACCCGTATGCC
>DIZU01000039.1:2590-4757 GCA_002429455.1 Methylotenera sp. UBA6020
GACATGGCCGCCGGCAGGTATTTTTGCAAGCCGGCGATATAGTGAAAGAACAGCGGTGATGCTGAGCCGTCTTCTTTGCTGAAGATGTTATGCCCGGTTTTGCTATCAATCACACTCTGGTGGATATGCATGGCTGAGCCTGGCTCGTGTTGCATAGGTTTTGCCATAAACGTCGCATACATATCATGCCGCATGGCGGCTTCGCGCAGTACACGCTTAAAGAAAAAGGATTTATCCGCCAAAATCATCGGTTCACCGTGCAGAAAGTTAATTTCCATCTGTCCGGCGCCAAACTCATGAATCAGCGTATCGAGTTCCAGGCCCATGATGTTGCAATAGTCGTAAATATCTTCAAATAGCGGATCAAACTCATTCACCGCATCAATGCTGTATAGCTGACGATTGGTTTCTTTACGGCCACTACGGCCAATCGGCGGTGTAAGCGGTAAGTCAGGGTCGATATTGCGCGCGATCAAATAAAACTCCAGCTCAGGCGCCACTATTGGTGTCCAGCCTAAGTCTTTATATAGATCAGCCACACGGCGCAGCACATTTCTAGGCGCAAAATCAATCGGTTTACCATCATGACCTACGCAATCCATAATCACTTGTGCCGTAGGATCAGCCGCCCACGGTACTAAGCGCAACGTGGTAGGGTCTGGCAGTAACACCATGTCTTTATCAGTAAAACCAAATACATTGTCATAACCCGCGTGGCCTTGCGGTGATTCGCCAGTCACCGTTACCCCCAGCACGGCTTGCGGCAAACGCATCGCGCGTTCGGCAGAGAATTTTTCACGGGGTAGAATCTTGCCACGGGCAACACCTGTCAGGTCAGGTACCAAACATTCAATCTCGGTGACGTTGTTTTCGGTTAACCAGCGATCCATGTCTATATTGTTAAAATTTGTACGGTCAGACATTTACATTCTCCTGTGCGTCTTTTATTAACATCTGTACTGGCTTTATCCGTGGTTGATTACCGCATTTTCTTAATGTTGAGTAATGATTAATCAGGCCTGGGTCTTATTGTCTCGATCTGAGTGCCGGGCACGGCAAGCATCACCAAAAGCCTGAAAAATTGCGAGATATGCCGGGTTTTCCAACACTTGCCACTCTGGGTGCCATTGCACACCAAGGCTAAATGTAGCCGCATCAGCCACATGCACGGCTTCTACCAAGCCATCGAGGGCATGCGCCTCTGCTACCAAGCCAGCACCCAACCGATCCAAGCCTTGGCCATGCAACGAGTTCACCATGATTTCATCACGGCCTATCATCTTGGCCAACTGTCCATTGGCGACTAGACGAACCGGGTGTACTGCGGCATATTGCATTTCGATAGGCAAGTCTTTGGCTTCTCGATGGTCGCTCAGGTCTGGAACCTCATGTACCGCCTGATGCAAACTACCACCAAAAGCCACGTTCATTTCCTGAAAGCCGCGACAAATGGCCAGTAGTGGCACTTCTGCATGAATAGCTGCACGAATAAGCTTGAGTGTGAGTGCGTCACGGGCCGGATCAAGCGGCAGTGATGGATTATGCACCTCTTGACCAAAATAGGAGGGATGCACATTGGACACGGCACCTGTGAGTAAAATACCATCGGCCATTGCCAGCAGCGCGTCTATATCTAGTTGATCGCTGATAGCCGGCACAACTAAAGGCAGCGCACCAGCAGCCTCTGCCACTGCCATAATATACTTATGCCCCGCCACATGGAAAGGATGCCCGCCCAACTGCTTAACATCAGCAGATATAAGAACTACCGGTTTATGTTTAGCCAATATGGGTTTAGTCAATAAGGGTTCCGCTACTACAGCCGTTTTCATTAATGACAAATTCTCTATTAGATTATTTAAGAATTGCGCAAAATTACAGCACCATAACTACAGTACTTGAATACAGTACATGGTTGTTAAGTATACTATCCCTACAATTGCTAACGCTACAAGCGTCATTTAGATTATTGGATTTCTCAAGCGTTGATGATGCCTGGCCTTGTTTGTTTACTCGGCGGCAAAGCCGTGGATATCTCCTGCATACGAACTGCCGCACCATTCACTATCAATTCTTCAAACACGGCCTTAGGCATCGGTTTACCAAACAAATAGCCCTGCACCAGATTACAGCCCTCTGCCAGCAGGCAGTCGGCCTGCTCTTGCGT
>DIZU01000179.1:0-3052 GCA_002429455.1 Methylotenera sp. UBA6020
CATAGCAATAAAAAGGCGCTTCTCAGCGCCTTTTTATTGCTTGAATATGGACTTCATAATTAAGCCTGGTTTTTAGCTCGCACGCTTCTTAATGTAAAAGGTGAATGAAGTGATATCCTCATCAAGCTGTAAAAGCTCATGCCCAGTTTGAGCGCAAAAGGCATTAAAATCTTTGACTGAACCAGGGTCGGTAGAGATCACTTTTAAGATTTGTGCAGCACTGAGTTCGCTTAGGCCTTTTTTGCAACGCAAAATGGGTAATGGGCAGTTAAGGCCGGTGGCGTCGACTTCTTTATCAAATTCCATTATTTCTTTTTTCCTTCGTCTTTCGGTACAAACGCATGGCCTGCTTTGGCCCAAGCCAAAACCCCGCCAATCAAGTTGTACACATTTTTACAGCCTTTACTCGATGCAAAAGCTGCCGCATGTGCAGAGCGCACACCGCTGTGACAATAAAACACAATATTTTCCATTTTGGTCAGCGATTCATATTGCACCGGTAACATGGATAAAGGAATGTGCACCGCTCCAGGGATGATGCCGCGGGCAACTTCATCGTCATTGCGCACATCTACTAACAACAACGGCTGCGTCGCCATCATTTCAAATAAGTCTTTTACTTCAATTTCGCTATATGTGCTCATTAGAATGCACCTGAATTAACCAGTTTTAATAATAGCAATTATGCGCGGATACCGCACTAAAAAGTATTCAAGAGGGTGGGGAATCTGAATTGACCTGCATCAGGTGAGCAGAATTATCGTTCACATAAGCACGGGATGTAACACACTGCCGCATTTTTTTGAGATTGGCTCAAGTTCGGTGGGGGGTTAATTTCCATCGGCAAGGTTCAGTACAATATACCGATCCAGTTCGATCCAAAATTCGCTACCGGCTCCGACGGTGCTTTCCGCGCCGATTGTGCCGTTCATAAGCTCCACTAGATGTTTGGCCATCACTAGGCCAATGCCCATTCCTTGCTGCATGGAGCTCTCTTGTCTGAGCTGGCTGTACGGCTGAAATAAATGCAACAACTGCTCCTCAGGCATTCCGAGACCGCTGTCCTCGATGCTAATACGTAAGCGTTCGTGAATGCAGGTGCACTTCACCTCGACTGTTCCATGCTCGCGGTTATAATCAATCGAATTGGAAAGCAGATTTAATAGAACCTGTTTTAGCCGGATTCTATCGGCATAGACAAACCAAGTATTGTCGAATGGCAGAAAGTTTATATGGATGTCGAGCTTGTGGGTCTGCGGTTCGAGCATGGACTGGCATTCGCTCATGACTTCGGTCAGTGACACCGCTTCTCGCAACAGTGATAGCTTGCCGGATTCGATTGCCGAGAGGTCGAGAATTTCGTTGATCATTTCCAGCAGGTACCATCCAGCTTTGATAATATGATTCAGTTTTACATTCTGGGTATCCGTTGGTGGCGGTGTGCCGGTTTCAAGCAACTGGGCAAATCCGAGTATGGTATTTAGCGGGGTGCGGAGCTCGTGGCTCATACGGGAGAGAAACTCGGTTTTCGCATTGCTGGCCAGCTCCGATGCGAGCTTGGCTTCTATTAGCGCCGCATCGTTGCGCTTGCGTTCGGTAATGTCCTGGAAGAGCACCGAGACTTTCCGGCTTTCCGGCCCGCCAAGCCGGCAGGCATACACGTCGAACCAACGCGAATTTAAGCCGTTGGCAACATTCTCAAACCGAATCGGCTCCCCTGTCAATGCTACTTTGCCGTAAATTTCATACCAGTACGTTTCATGATTCCGGGAGAACTCACTCATCCGCTTGCCCGTAGCCCCGAGTAATCCGGATTGCTTTTCGAAACTTTGATTTATCTCTAAAAATAGGTAATCGATAGGTTTTTTGTTAGCGTCAAAAATTACTTCTATGACGCAAAAACCTTCATCTATCGAATTGATCAAATTACGATAGGATGACTCTTTTTCGTGTAAGGCCTGCTCAGTGTGCTTGCGCGCCGTAATGTCAGTCAACACGACGCGCAGCATGTGAGATTCACTTCTGTTATCCATGCGCTGGCAGCTGACATTAGCATGAATCGACGACCTATCATGGCGTTCCAGGAGTATATCGAAATTTTGCTCTCTGCCTATCTCAGCATTTTTCAGGCTCACGATCATCAGATGCCAGCGATCTTTATCTTGATCAGCAATAAACTGCGCAAAACGTCGATGAATGAGTTTGCTGCGCGCTACACCAAGCATTGTTGAGGCCTTCAGGTTAGCCTCAGCAATCATTGCTTCACTGTTGATAACGAGGTAACCGACCGGCGCAAATTCATAGAGATCCACATAACGTGCTAGTGACTCTTCCAGTTTAATCTGTAGCTGGCGCAAAGTCTCATTTTGCATTTCCAGTTCAATTTGATGCACATTGAGTTCGAACTGGAGTTCATCAGCGGTGCGTGTTGCATAAACTATAGCGGGAACCTGGTCGACCGTTGCCTCAGCCTCTTTGAGCAGCTTCTGATTAAATTCAGATGCTATGAGCGAATCTCTTTCGCTATCGGTCTTTAAGCTCATAACTATTGTCCATTAATCTCTTGCAATGTGATTGCAGTCCTTAAGAAAACGGGGTGTACCAAGAATGGTTTTTTGTACCTTACTCATAAATATACTCGCATATTTAACTAAGTTGTCTTGACTGCTTATCTTATACCCAATTATTTTCGGATGTGATTATTATGGGCGCCCTTGGTCAACAGTTGCTAGATAGATTTATGGATACACTGCCAGCAGTGGAGGCACGCATAGGGGATAACCGTTACTTGAATTTCAGCGAAATACCATGCTATTGAATAAATAGGTTTACGAACCAGTCACATTTCAAGTGAATCGCCAGACGCGTAAAAAAGCCTGCATCGCTGCAAGCTTTATTTTAACTGGTGGCCGGGACGGGAATCGAACCTGTGACACGCGGATTTTCAATCCGCTGCTCTACCGACTGAGCTACCCGGCCGTACTGCTAATTTACTCATGCAAACTTCGGTAAATGTTTGCAAGTCGCGCATTATAGCAAACTTCTAAACAAA
>DIZU01000179.1:3122-7280 GCA_002429455.1 Methylotenera sp. UBA6020
AAACTTCTAAACAAATTTCTAATAAATATTAGCCGAACAATATACTCCTTGTGTACAGTTACTTAGGCTTATGTAAAAGCTCAAGCACTCATGTAAAATGTAAGTGATGAAATATAACATTACACAGCCTAATCAAGCACTCAGTAGTGCTCTCCTCAATAAAATAAACAATAAAACAAAACCACTAGGTGCGTTAGGCATGCTGGAGGCGCTTGCTTTACAACTCGGATTGATTCAACAAACGCTTACGCCACAGCTAACTCAGCCTACCATGCTGGTATTTGCCGGTGATCATGGCATTGTCGAAGCAGGCGTGAGCCCATATCCACAAGCGGTGACTGCGCAAATGGTGCTGAATTTTTTGCAAGGCGGTGCAGCCATTAATGTATTTACTGCGCAAAACAACATGCGCTTGCGCGTGATTGATAGCGGTGTAAACCATCAATTTGCGCCAAACCCACATTTGATTGATGCCAAAATAGCGGCAGGCACACGAAATTTTCTACATGAACCTGCGATGACCGCAGCGCAATGCGCGCAGGCGCTCGAGCGTGGTGCAAACATTGTCAATGCTCAAATTGCTGAGGGCTGTAATGTCTTCGGATTTGGCGAGATGGGCATAGGCAATACGTCATCGGCCAGTTGTTTGATGAGTATTTTGTGCGGAATCCCTATCGCGCAATGTGTGGGCCGCGGTACGGGTTTGGACGACGCAGGCTTAACGCAAAAAACAAATGTTTTGGCACAGGCGATTGCGCATCATGATTTAAACGACGGTGATGCCATGCAAGTATTGGCGACTTTTGGTGGTTTTGAAATTGCAATGATGGTTGGTGCCATGCTGCAGGCCGCTGAAAAACAATGTGCGCTGTTGATCGATGGTTTTATTACCACCGCTGCTTTATTGGTGACCGCCAAATTACAACCTGATATTCTGCATTACTGTGTGTTTACCCATTGTTCGGACGAATCCGGGCATCGGGCAATGTTGGATTTTTTGAATGTGAAGCCCTTGCTTAATATGGACTTACGTTTAGGCGAGGGTACGGGAGCGGCGTTGGCGTACCCCATGGTGCTGGCAGCGGTTAACTTCTTGAATACGATGGCATCGTTTGAGTCTGCGAGTGTTTCGCAGAAGCTGGAAGATCGTTAACAGTATGGCCCAAGGTTTTAAGCCGCTGCTTACGCAAAACTGGCGTTATTTTCTGACGGCAGTTTTGTTTTTCACGCGCATACCCATACGCTTAAATGATTTTGAAGAGTCAGATCTGAATAAAGCGACGCGCTACTTTCCTTTAGTGGGTATTTTGGTAGGCGCAGTAGGTGCTTTGGTATTTTGGCTGTGTGATTTTTTATTACCTTTAGAAGTCGCTGTTTTATTAAGCATGGTTTCCACGGTGTTGTTGACAGGTGCTTTTCATGAAGATGGCCTGTCGGATGCGGTGGATGGTTTAGGTGGGGGCTGGAATAAACAGCAGGTGCTCACTATTATGGTCGATTCACGGATAGGCAGTTACGGCGCAATTGCATTGGTGCTGGCATTGCTTATTAAATATCAGGCGTTAAGTTATCAAGTTGTTGCGCTGATTCCAGTTTCAATTGTAGCAGGCCATGCGCTTAGCCGTTTGTGTGCAGTGTTGGTGATGTTTACGCAGAGTTACGTAAAATCTGAAGGCAAATCCAAACCGCTTGCAATGCAATTAAATGTGACAGAACTCACTATCGCCACATTTTTTGGTTTACTGCCGATGGCATTTTTAGCCATGAAGTATTTATTTGCGCTAGTGCCGGTGATTATTGTTTGGCTATGGTTTAGCGCAAAAATACAAAAACGCATCGGTGGCTACACTGGCGATTGCCTGGGCGCCATGCAACAACTGACGGAGATTGCGTTTTATATGGGTTTACTCGTCAGCGCTAAGCTTTTTGTCAGCCATTAAGCACGTATCATGAAAATCACTTTAGTTCGCCATACCTCGTTGGATATTGCCCCCCACATCTGTTACGGGCAAAGTGATGTTGACGTGTCGGCTAAGTTCGATGACGAGCTGCAGCTGCTGCAAAAAAAGCTGGCAAAACTTACATTTGATGCTGTTTATTCAAGTCCGTTACTGCGCTGTCATAAGCTTGCCCAGGCTTTGTGTGTGGATGCGAGCTTTGGTGTTGCCACTAACGACATAAAACTCGATGCACGCTTAAAAGAACTGCATTTTGGCGATTGGGAATTGAATCCGTGGGATGCGATTCCGCGTGAAACATTTGATGTTTGGGCCAACGATTATGCTAATTTAGCCCCACCCAATGGTGAAACGTTCTCGCAGTTACATGCACGTGCAAAAGACTTTGTGGCTGATGTCGGCAGTCACTCACAGGGTAAGCATATTCTAGTGGTAACGCATGGCGGCTTGATCCGCGCCTTAATTGCCGAGGTGCTGCAAATGCCCTTGAAAGGCTTGTTCAGAATTGCGATTGATTATGCCAGCATCACGCATATTTCCTTTGAGCACGCGGTGCCAAAGGTTGGCTTTGTGAATCGTTAATTCAATGTTGACTGCCTCATGTTGCATGAAAACTTTTCAGCGCGGTTTCTAGCCGTTGCCAGCCATCTTGCGGTGGCAAGCCAAACCGTAATGCTGAAGCTTCTATATATTCTGTGGCCCCAGTAAGCAACCGCACCCAAATACCTTGCTTTGCCAAGTGTTGTTGCCATGCTGCGGCTAGCTCAGTGCGTGTTCTTGATACATCAATTGCGGCATCGCTACTTTTGATGCTGCTCTTAACAGCGATAATATCTGTAAGGCTGCCTGCGAGCCAGCGGTGGGCAGTATAAATTGGCAGCCATAATAGGCGCAGGCGGCGATGAGCCCATCATTATCCGTCGGCAGCTTTTGCCATATCGAGGGCGGCATATCTGCAATTGGATAGCTATTGGGATTGATGCCAGTGGATAAATCCAGCCAGTTTTCAAGCGGTATGCCGTACTGGCTAGCTGCCAGGACTAAATTTCCGCCATGTTCAAGCATGGTAAATGCCTGTAATTATCAAAAATATTGCCAGCCAGAGATATACGCTATGCCTTACCAACTTGAGCGCGCGTTCAATGTCATTGGCAACAGGTGCTTCTCCTGCACCTAGAATAGGGCGGTCATGCCATTCATTTTGGTAACGAGCGGCGCCACCTAATTGTATATTTAATGCGCCTGCGCCAGATGACATCACAGGTCCTGCATTTGGGCTATCCCAAAGCGGTGCCTGAGTTTTCCAGCATCGTAGTGCTAACTGTGTATTGCCGAGGATGGCATAGGTAAGCGCAGTAAGCCGCGCCGGGATGTAATCTAAAGCATCATCCAGCCTTGCTGCGGCCCAACCAAAATAGAACAAGCGTGGGGTTTTATAGCCCCACATGGCATCCATGGTGTTGGCTAGCCGGAAAGCCAGCGCTCCTACGCCACCCGCAATAAAAAACCAGAATAACGCACCAAACACGCCGTCATTACCATTTTCAAGTACCGACTCTACCGTAGCTGGGATAGGTTCAATGGCCGCTGAATCGCGGCTTACCATATAAGATGCCGCCGTTTTGGCTAAAGCTTCGTCACGGTTGTTAAGTGCATGGCTCACTGCACGAGCATGATCATGCAAGCTTTTATGGCCAATCGCAAAGTAGAGCAAGAGTGTGTTGGCGACAATGCCAATGAGTTGAATATTGCATAGCCAATACGCCAAAATAATGAAAGGCGAAAGTAGTAAAGCTAATGCAAACGAACCCACTAAACGTTGTGAGGGTTTATTTTGATTGATAGCAGGGTTAAGCCAAGCTTCTAATTGGTCAGCAAGCCAGCCAAAACCTACCAAAGGATGATAACGGCATGGCTCACCAAATACAAAATCCAGCGCGACCGCAACGATAGCAACGGATGGCATTATGAGATAATCAGGGTATGAAAACATTGATGATTCAGGGCACTACCTCGGATGCTGGCAAAAGTACGCTGGTGGCAGGGCTGTGTCGCGTATTGTATCGCAGAGGCATCAAAGTAGCGCCATTCAAGCCGCAGAATATGGCATTGAATTCAGCGGTAACAGTCGATGGTGGCGAGATTGGTCGCGCACAAGCCGTGCAAGCGCAAGCTTGTGGCTTAGCGCCGCATACCGAAT
>DIZU01000179.1:7462-14822 GCA_002429455.1 Methylotenera sp. UBA6020
CCACGGGCTATCATGCCTATAAACTAACCGCCATGCGCGCGGTGCTGGATTCTTAACCAGCGCTTACAAGCTAATTGAATACATTGTTGTGGAAGGCGCTGGCAGTCCCGCAGAAATCAATTTGCGTGAAGGCGTCATTGCCAATATGGGCTTTGCCGAAGCGGTGAATTGTCCCGTGATTCTAATTGCCGATATTGATCGTGGCGGGGTGTTTGCGCATATTGTTAGTACGCTGGCCTTACTTTTTGAGAGTGAAAGAGCGCGTGTGGCAGGCTTCGTTATCAACCGTTTTCGCGGTGATATTGCTTTGTTGCAATCCGGGCTGGATTGGCTAGAAGCCGAAACTGGCAAGCCGGTCATTGGCGTATTGCCTTATCTGCATGATTTACATATAGAGGCCGAAGATGCCATGCCTGATACCTCTGCCCCAATTCTCCCGCACACCTGGAGCTGATGGAATATGTGTTTGTATATTAGGTGTTCATTCTGTTGTCTTTACTATCGCTTCAAATTTAATTCTTTAAGGTGTTAATTAGTTTTTTTTTGCAGATTGATCATCTGTAGTTCATTGTGTCCGCTTCCTGCGAACTCTGCGCCAGCCTAATGCTATACCTGCCAAAGTGAGTAATATTCCGCCTGCCGATAACACAAAAATGGTGATTCTGCGTGCGAGCAGTTGGTCGCCCAACGGTGGAATATCCATGCGGTGTAAGCCATTAAACAGCCAGCGATAGATACGACTGCGGCTATCCTGCGAGGCCAGTATTTCGGTAGTGCGCGCATCCACGTAATAGCTGGTTTTTGGCACGTCTGCGAATGTGATGCGCAAAACCTTAGGTATTTTTTGTGTATCCTGATGGAAATATAGATCGCCGTTTGTGAGCCAGTTTGCAGAGTCTATAGCGACATTGGCTTGTAGTTTATTAGTCTGTAATTTACTGGCTTGTAATTGTAATGCCGCTGCTGACAATGGCGCAACTAGCGTGCCTGATTTACTATCAATGAGTAAGTCCTGCGGTTCACTTTTTGCCAAAATGTAAGCATTGCCGGCAAACTTTACCCATTCAATTTCCTTGATACTAGTTACAGGTATATTGGTCACAGATGAAAGTACAGGCAGCTTCATTTCCTGCACGGTCAGCAACGAACCTGCCCAGCGTTCTGATTCCTCAATAGTCAAAGATCTTTCTGAAAACCAACCGAATGGCGTTAAAGAAAGCCAGCCGCTCAATAACCAGGTGACACAGAAAATGCCAGTCGTTAAGCCAATGATATGATGCCAGCGCGCCCAGCCATGATACGGTGTGATTCTGTCGCCGCTGTAGCGACGATTAAAACGAATACGTTGTATCCCCAGCCATAAGCCCAGGGTTGCGAGTGTTACGCCGCCAAAGGCTAGCCATAGCACTATCTGCCGCCAAAGTTCGCGCTCCATGCGCAAGGGTGTAAAGTAAATCCAGTGAATCACCGAACCTAGCCAATTCCATGCACGTTCGGTGCGGTGCGTATCCAAAACAACTTCGCCAGTATGGCTGGAAACATAAAGTTCGCTAGCTTCGGCGTCATTGAGTGCAACACGGTATAAAGGCCGATGCCCATTCAGGCTGGATGAGATGGACCATTGGTCGTGGTCGATCAGTAACGTTTCGGTTGCTTTTGCATGGCCTTGAAACTGTTCTGCGGATTTTGTAGCCAGTGTCTCAGTGATTTTGATAGCGCCATTTACATCTGCCCACGCTGACCACCATTTTCCATTTTGCAAAAAATAGTAAGCAGGGCGTTGTGCTTGCATGGCTAGCCTGACGTTTTCTGGCTGACCAAGCTTGCCGGTTGACGCCCACGCTTGTGCCGCATCAAGTTTCACCTGTTGCAGTTTCAGTGCTTCCAAGTAGCTTAGTCGCTCAGCTTGAGTCAGTTGCGGATAGCCGACAAATAGCATCACCAAGCCGGATAAGAACCAAAGCAATACAAATAGCCCTAGTCCTATCCCCAGCCAGCGATGGATTAGATGTAAATAACGCAGTTTTATCATCACGACTTTATTATCAAAACCAGTTTAATCATTACTGCGGACTTAATTATTAAAAACTTAACTCTGCTGAGAATTCAACGCGCCTGGACTCACCCAAAATAAACTGTTCAACATCATACGAGACTGGCGCATACAATTTATCCGTGAGGTTGCGTAGGCTGGCTCTTAACGTGGTTTTCGGGTTAGCGCGCCAGGCAACGTTAGCATCGTAAACGGTATAGCCAGGCATCACAGAGGTGTTGGCATTATCTGCATAACGCTTGCCGACCATACGTGCGCCTACGCCTGCTTCCCAGCTAGTTTGCTGATAATACAACCATGCGTTGGCTACTTTTTTTGGCACATCTGTTGGTGTATTGCCAGCGCGAGAAACGCCACTGCTTTCTCGCAGTTCATCGTAGCGCGCGTCTACCAAGGCCATATTCAAGTCGGTACGCCAATGGCTTACCGGGAATAATGTCGCAGCCAGTTCAACCCCGCGTGATGACTGCTTACCGCCTTGTACTCTAAGCGTAGGGTTGTTTGGGTCACGGGTGATGATGTCATCTTTTTTAATGTGATAGACCGCAAAAGTCAATTCACCCTTAGCTTCGGCTAATACATGCTTGATGCCTAGTTCAGTTTGTTGCGCTGAAGTCAGTTTAAATGCGCCATTTCTCGGTCTTAACGTAACGATGGAGGATACCGGGTCAGAGCCCTGGCTGAATTGACCATAGAATGCGGTGCTTGGCGTAGTTTGGAATACCGCGCCGAATCTATAGGCAAATGGTGAGTAGTCTTTATCCAGGCTCGCTGTAGTTAAGCGACTTTCATGGTCTACATTGATCCAATCCTGACGCAAGCCTGCACTTAATTTGAGCTGATTCGTCATATCAAAGGCATCTTCCACAAATAGTGACTGCTGTATCGTTTTAGACACAAAATCGGCCGCGGTCGGGTCTATGGTCAAGAAATAACCTGGATCAAAATTTTTGATGGATACATTGCTAGTGGGGTCATTGCCGTTATAAAAGTTGTCAAAATAACGAAAATCCACTCGTGCTACTTCATAGCCTACAACCCAACGATTTTTATGCCCGAAAGCCTCGGCGATAGAAGCCAGCTCCAGGCGGTCACCTATTTGTTTCTGCTTATGCTTAATCTCGGTATAGCCAGAGCGATCTATGGTATTGGTCGCATTATCAATTGCGAAATATTCCACGTTGCGCCAATGGCGGTTTGCATTAAACCAATAGCTGACATTGCTTAGCTTGAGTGCATCCGATAATTGCCATTCGACTTTTGCGCGCAAACGGTCTTCCATGAAATTCTGTTCATCGTCGCGAATGTTGTAGTTTTCTGTGCTCAAGGATGAATCAATGCGTCCATTACGCAGCGGAATACCCGTGTAGCGACTAGGCGATTCATTTGAATGGTCAAAAGTGAAGTTGATCTGCAGGTTTTCAGTTGGGGTGAGCAACAGATTGGTCATGATTTTTTCGCTTTGATGCTCGCCACGGTCTACATAACCATTGCCGCCTGTCACCGAAGCATCTGCCCGAAATGCGCCAATCTCGCCCACCGGCCCTGTGCCACCAATGCCTGCGCGGTATTCTCCGCGTGAACCTGCGCCTACAAGTACCTCAAGTGAGCGATCACGGCTAGGCGCTTTACGTATGCTGTTGACAATGCCGCCGACCGTGCCATCTCCGAATAATACCGAAGCCGGACCGCGTAATATTTCGATACCTTGGTATCCCCAGGTATCTGATGGGTAAGTCAGTGTGCCTGCGGCGGTGAGCAAGCGAATACCGTCTTCAGCCTGACCGACAGAATCGTTGCCAGTAAAGCCGCGCGCAGAGAACGAAACGCCAGCGCCAAGGTTGCTAATATCTGAAATACCGGTGGTGCGAGAAATGGCTTCGCGTATGCTGCTATCGCCACGCATGCGGATAGTTTCCACATCCAGGGTTTCGATACTGGCGGGAATATCAATTGCGTTTAAGCCTAGCCTGCTAGCCGTGCTGTTGGGTTGCTTAAGGTTGAGTGCGGAGTTTTGATCCGTAGTGGATTGCACGCTGACCTCTTTGAGTTCTAGCGCTATTTCTTCAGCCATTGCTAATTTGGATATAGCCGCTAAGACGGCCGCAGTGATTAATCGATTGTTTCTAACCATTATTTTTTTATACTCCCAGATGCTAATTCAAATTAACATGACCGACCGTCATGTACGTTTGCAGTGGTAGTATTCAAATTAAGAGCGTGGCAACGAATATATGCGTACCCAATATCTATACCTATAGACGTATACATCTGCATTCAACTCACTGATTCATGAGTAATAAACGCATATAAAGCATAGCTGCATAGTTTTGCTATACATATTGCTGGGTATTTCTGTGGATATATCAATGTGCAAGCGAAACAACTATTTCGCTTCTACTCAGGATCGCCCCGCCCTAATTCGAACATTACGACTACATCAAGGCAGGTCTCCTGACTCTCGGGTGATGGTCTTATTCGCTGCCTTCCCAAATCTAACGACTCAGTGGCTAAGGGTGCGAACAGGCTATCCGATTACAGTTGCGGGGGCAGTTCTGGAATAAGTCCTGAGATTCTCACCTCATATGACCGCACCAGATTCCCTATTAATCAGCTAGAGTGATACTCAAGCTAAACCTTAATCGTCGCAGTTTAGGTTTTGGTGACAATGAAGTCAAGCAGGTAGTAATGATAATTTTTTTGACTATTTCAGTATTAACGGTAATCCAGCGGTCACGAATGTAACTTTATTAGCAATGGCAGCCACAGCTTGATTCAGCCTGCCTTGCTCATCTTGAAACTGGCGGTTAATTTCGCCTAGCGGCACTATTCCCATGCCAACTTCGTTGCTCACCAGTAAAATTGTGCCTGATAAATCAGGCAGGCAAGCTAGTAAATCGTTACGTTCTTGCTCCCAATTCACACCTTCAGGCGGCGCGCAATCGGGGCAGATGCATTGCGCCAGCCAAAGTGTTAAGCAGTCAACAATTAGGCAATGATTCGGTGCGGCTTGAGCGCGCAATGTTTCTGCCAGTTGAAAAGGTTTTTCTACGGTTTGCCAGTGGTCAGGGCGACGTACTTGGTGCTGCGTTATCCGTTTGCCAAACTCGGTGTCATACACTTGCGCAGTGGCAATATAGCGAACAGGCAATAGGCTTTCGGCGGCAAGTTTTTCTGCATGAGCGCTTTTGCCAGAGCGTGCGCCACCTAAAATTAAGTGCGTAGCCATTTATTTAAGTTCCAATATAGGTCGTGTGCTTTGCAAAGTCGCTCACAGTTTTTGCCATGTGTTTTCCATGACCATTTCGCTCAAAGGTTTTTCAATAGCCCAGCCAGTTTCTACCAGCATAGGTTCTTTATAAAAGCTGCTCACATGCCCTAAACATAGCACTGCAATTGGTTTTGCATCATTGGGCATATTCAGTAATTTTGCCAGTTCTATGGGGTCGAAAATCGACACCCAACCCATACCCAAGCCTTCTGCGCGGGCGGCCAGCCACATGTTTTGAATTGCGCAACTTACAGAAGCCAAATCCATTTCAGGCAGAGTTCTGCGCCCAAAAATATGTTGCTCGCGCTTGTCGCACAAAGCCACCACGAATAACTCACCACAGTCTAAAATGCCTTCAACCTTTAGCCGAGAAAATTCAGCCATACGTGCGGTGTTTTCATATTCACCTATGGCATGAGCGGTTTTAATACGCTCTTCATCCACTAGTTTATGTATGCTTTTGCGCATATTGAGGTCGGAAATTCTGATAAACCGCCACGGTTGCATCAGCCCCACGCTAGGCGCGTGATGCGCTGCCTGCAAAATTTTAGTCAGGATTTCAGGTGCAACAGGCAGGGGTAGGAAATGCCGCATATCGCGACGTTCTTCAATTGCACGATAAACGGCTGCAATTTCAATATCTGAGAATTTATGGTCTTGCATAAGCAAATAGTGTTGCCGCTAATAATGGATTAGGCGAAAAGTAAAAATGTAAGAAACTCGCGGTAATGCTGCCATGCTGATAGACGGCTTCACCTTGGACATATTTGCTGGAGGCTTGAAATGCAGCAGCCAGCGGCGTGTTGAATTTGCCATAGTGAAACGTATGCGCACCAATTTTACCATCAGCTTCAGCCTTACCTTCTGACAGAATAACATGCTGAGTGCCTATGCCTTGTAAGCGTGGTTCAATTTGGCTATGTCCGCCAGTAATCCAAATGTTGGTGTGCCGTTAATCGATTCTGATAATGCCATCATACCGCCGCATTCGGCGAGGATGGGTTTACCTGAATTAAAAGCTGCCTGAATTGCTCCGCGCATGGCGATGTTTTCGCTGATTTCCTTGAGATGCAGTTCCGGGTAGCCGCTTGGTAGAAAGTAGGCATGAGCTTCTCGCAAGAAGCTTCTTGTAAAGGCGAAAAGAGTTTAACGGTTGCGCCCATCTCAAGTAAACAGTCCATATTAGCTGGATTAAGTAAAGCAAAAAGCGGTAACGCACCTAATTCCCAGTTTCACCTTGTTTGTAGAAAACAAACTTGGCACCTGACAACAAGCCGGAATTATAGCGTTTATTTTTTAACCAACTCGAACTATTTTTTTGACTGTAGTTTTATAACATATTGTAATACTTTGAAAAATCCTCGTTAGCTATTGACTACAATCAATTTTTTCAATTATAGTGACTACATGGATGCCGACCTAAAAACGTTAGAAGAAAAATTAGCACATTTAATTTCATTGTTTAGTGACCTGCGCGATGAGAATTTGCAACTACGTGTTGATTTAAATGCAATGCAAAGTGATGCCGCGATATTAAAGGCTAACATGGCAGCAGCCAGTGAGCGAATTGAAGCCTTGATGGAGAGTTTGCCCTAATGCATATATTTAGCGTAGGTCCTAGTCTAGATTTGAGTATAAGAATATGAGTGAAATTAAAGGTGTAGATGTCAATATTATGGGGCGTGACTTCACTGTGTCATGTACCGATGAAGAGCGCCCGGGGTTAATTAATGCGGTTAACTTTTTAGATAAAAAAATGCGCGATATTCGTGAGAGTGGCAAAGTAATTGGCGTTGAACGTATCGCCATTATGACAGCACTTAACTTATCTCACGAACTGCTAAGTAGTAAAAGTGGCAATGTAGACGTAGGTGATTTCAAACGCAGAGTCACGCAAATGCAAGATCAGATTGATAAAGCGTGTGCCATAAATAAGTGATAAATAGATTAAATTGATGAAGTAGCAATATTAAAAAAGGCGGTTTCAAGGTTGACAGTGCAAAAATTGCAGCATGATGCTGCCTAAAATCAAATGC
>DIZU01000114.1 GCA_002429455.1 Methylotenera sp. UBA6020
ATCAACAATTAATTGGATAAATTATGCAATATATTATTTTGAAATATCTCATTACTGCGGGCATGGTAGTGCTGGTGTCAGAGTTTGCAAAACGGAGTGATAAATTGGGCGGGCTCATCGCAGCTTTACCTTTGGTGACGGTGCTTACATTGATTTGGCTTTACGTGGAACAGCAGCCTGTGAGCAAAATTGCTAACCATGCTTACTATACATTTTGGTATGTGTTGCCTACTTTACCCATGTTTTTGCTGTTTCCATATTTATTACCCAGATGGGGATTCGCGCTTACATTAGTGACTTGTGTGATATTCACCATGCTGGTCTTTTTGCTATTTGCCTTGGTGGTGAAACAATTCGGCGTAGACTTGCTATAAGTAGGGTTATTGTCACTAAATTTTTGTAAAAAAATCTTCTTAATCATACCATTAGCGCGTAAAATGCGCGGACTTTAAAGTTTGTAGCGGATATTTTGGAACAATACTTAACCATGTTAGCAAAGCCCATTCATACCTATCGCCCCTACTGGGCGAAGCGGTTTGGGGCTGCACCAATTCTGCCGATGAGTCGCGCCGAGATGGATGCGCTTGGTTGGGATAGTTGCGACATTATTCTAATTACTGGTGATTGCTATATTGATCATCCCAGTTTTGGGATGGCATTGGTTGGACGGTTATTGGAAGCGCAAGGTTTTCGCGTGGGGATTATTGCGCAGCCGGATTGGCAAAATGCCAGCGCTTTTAAGGCGCTAGGCAAGCCGAACCTCTATTTTGGCGTGACCGCCGGCAATATGGACAGCATGGTGAATCGTTATACGGCGGATAGAAAAATCCGTAGCGATGATGCTTACACGCCGGATGCCGCGCCTAACAAACGGCCAGACCGCGCCGTGTTGGTGTATAGCCAACGCTGCCGCGAGGCTTATTCAGATGTGCCGTTGGTGATTGGTAGTATTGAGGCCAGTTTGCGCCGTATCGCCCATTACGATTATTGGAGCGACAAAGTTCGCCGCAGTATTTTGGTGGATTCTAAAGCCGACATTTTGCTCTACGGCAATGCCGAGCGTGCCTTGATCGAGTTGAGTCATCGTATCGCCAAAGGTGAAAAAGTGGCGGATATCCAGGATATTCGCGGCACGGCTTTTTTACGTAAAAAAATTCCAGAAGGCTGGAGCGAGATTGAAAGTACTAAATTAGATCGCCCAGGTGAAGTTGATAAACCGGTTGACCCGTACGAAATGAAAATGGGCAAGGCCGATGCCAGTTGCGCAACGGATGAGAGTAAACCGAAAGTAGAGTTGCCTGAAGGCACCAAAGCGATTGAGATTGTGCGCAAACCTAAGGCGGACAGAGCCAGACAAGTGGTGCGCTTGCCCGATTATGAAGCGGTAGCACAAGACCCGGTATTGTATGCGCATGCTTCGCGCGTATTGCACCTGGAAGCCAACCCGGGCAATGCTCGTGCGCTGGTGCAAAAACATGGTGATAGGGAAGTGTGGCTGAATCCACCGCCGATTCCACTCACCACCAAAGAGATGGATTACGTGTACGACATGCCATACGCACGTAAGCCACATCCCGTTTATAACAATGCAAAGATCCCTGCGTGGGAAATGATACGATTTAGCGTGAACATTATGCGTGGCTGCTTTGGTGGCTGTACCTTCTGCAGTATTACCGAGCACGAAGGCCGCATTATTCAAAGCCGTAGTGAAGCCAGCATCTTAAAAGAAGTAGAAGAAATTCGCGATAAGGTCGAAGGCTTTACCGGCGTGATTTCTGACCTTGGCGGGCCCACGGCCAATATGTACCGTATTGCTTGCAAGAGTGAAAAGATTGAAAAATCCTGTCGTAAATTGAGTTGCGTGTACCCGGGCATTTGCGAAAACCTGAATACTGACCATAGCGCGTTGATTCAGCTTTACCGCAAAGCGCGCGCCATTAAAGGCGTGAAGAAAATTTTAATCGGTAGCGGCTTGCGTTATGACCTTGCCGTGAAATCGCCAGAATACGTGAAAGAACTGGTGCAGCATCACGTCGGTGGCTACCTGAAAATCGCGCCTGAACACAGTGAAGAAAATGTGCTCAGCAAAATGATGAAGCCGGGCATGGGTGCTTATGATGAATTCAAAGTCATGTTTGAAAAATTCAGTGCAGAAGCCGGCAAGAAGCAATATTTGATTCCGTATTTTATTGCAGCACATCCTGGCACGACGGATGATGACATGCTGAATCTAGCCCTTTGGCTGAAAAAATATGACTTCAAGCTAGACCAGGTACAAACGTTTACGCCTACTCCCATGGCTATGGCCACCGCCATGTATCACTCTGGCAAGAACCCGTTGCGTAAAGTCACGGCAGATTCAGACGACGTGCCGATTCCTAAAGCAGGTAATGTACGTAAATTGCACAAAGCCTTTATTCGCTACCACGATCCTAATAACTGGCCAATGCTACGTGAAGCCTTGAAAAAAATGGGTCGTGAAGACTTAATTGGCAATGGTAAGCAGCATTTGATTCCAGCTTGGCAACCACTTTCAGCCAAACCCATTACCACCGTGCGTGGTGAGCAGCTAGAGCGAACCGTGCGACCTAGGCGTGTGGTGGAAAATAAACGCAAGTATTCCTAAAGTTGGAATCAGTTTTTAGCTAAAACGTGGTCTCTAAAACGTGGCTTAGGTCGCTTGCAATCCAGCCTAAAAAATTCTAACATAAAGCTCACATGGGGATTTTGCAGACTCCCCGTTACAAGATGCTTCGCGCATTTCAAGACGCCTCGCGTCCAAGGGCCTGCTCCAATTAGGGGTCATCAACCTCAAAAGGAGAGTTTGTGGACGTTACCAGCAACAACAGTATTTCATCTGAATCTAACGCAACACCGCAACCAGTTAGTTTGGCTCAA
The DNA here is from genome assembly GCA_002429455.1 of Methylotenera sp. UBA6020. GTDB lineage: Bacteria > Pseudomonadota > Gammaproteobacteria > Burkholderiales > Methylophilaceae > Methylotenera. The sequence continues at coordinate 2,899 of DIZU01000114.1, forward strand.
GCCTTTCTGTACTGGCTCAAGCTCGGATTCATCAGCTTCGGAGGCCCGGCAGGCCAGATATCCATCATGCATCATGATCTGGTGGAAAAAAAGCGCTGGATATCGGAAAAGCGCTTTTTGCATGCGCTCAACTATTGCATGGTGTTACCCGGCCCAGAGGCCCAGCAACTGGCAACCTATATCGGCTGGCTCATGCATCGCACTTGGGGTGGCATCATTGCCGGTGGCCTGTTTGTGCTGCCATCGTTCTTTATCCTTACGGGTCTTGCCTGGGTTTATATGGCCTATGGCTCGGTTCCAGCCGTCGCCGGTGTGCTCTATGGTATTAAGCCTGCTGTGGTGGCAATCGTGTTATTTGCAGCCTATCGCATTGGTTCCAGGGCTTTAAAGAATCGGGTCATGTGGACTATTGCCGGATTGGCGTTTATCGCGATTTTCGTTTTTAAACTTCCGTTTCCTTTGATCGTTTTGGCGGCCGGACTGGTAGGTTATTTTGGCGGGCGTATAGCACCACAGCATTTCAAAGTAGGCGGTGGGCATGGCGCAGCTGACAAAGATTATGGCCCTGCTCTGATTGATGACGACACTCCCACGCCTAGTCATGCGTATTTCAGTTGGAACAAAATGCTGCGCGTCGCATTAATCGGCTTCGGTATCTGGCTTGCCGCCATGGTGCTACTGTTCGCAGAGTATGGTTGGGATGGTGCGTTTACCCAGATGGGCTGGTTCTTTACCAAGGCGGCACTACTGACTTTTGGTGGCGCATATGCAGTTTTACCTTATGTTTATCAGGGCGCAGTGGAGCACCACCATTGGCTTAATCCAACGCAGATGATTGATGGTTTGGCCTTGGGTGAAACAACACCGGGTCCATTGATTATGGTTGTAACTTTCGTAGGTTTCGTTGGCGGCTGGGTCGCTCAGGTATTTGGGCCAGGGGCAAACCTGGCGTCGGCTTTCATCGCTGCCGCTATCGTGACGTTCTTCACATTTTTGCCCAGCTTCGTATTGATCTTAATCGGTGGGCCATTTATTGAAACGACGCATGGCAACCTTAAGTTCACGGCGCCGCTCAGTGCAATTACTGCTGCAGTAGTAGGCGTCATCCTGAATCTTGCGCTGTTCTTTGCCTATCATGTGCTCTGGCCCAAAGGCTTTGCTGGTACATTAGATTGGCTGTCATTGGTAATTACAGTCGGCGCTACAATCGCAGTATTCCGCTTCAAGGTGAATGTCATTCCAGTCATTCTGAGCTGCGGTTTGTTGGGCATGGTTTGGAAACTACTTATATAACAGGAGATCAATAATGACCACACGTCGGGATTTTTTACAAAATACAGTAGCCCTCGCAGGCGGCATGGCGTTATCTGCTGTAGTTCAAGCAAAAGAAAGCAATAAACAAGCACCTAATCTGGATAAGCTGACTGACGAGTCGGGTAAGTACGTTCTACTACCGCTACCTTATGCTTATGATGCTCTGGAGCCAGTGATCGATGCGCGCACAGTAGAGCTGCATTACAACTTTCACCACAAGCCTGCTGTTGCAGCGGCAAATAATGCTGAAGATGCACTTGCCAAGGCACGGGAGGCTAACAACTTTACTTTGGTAAAGCATTATGAGAAAGAATTGGCACTTGGCCTTTCCAGCCATATTTTGCATACACTCTATTGGGGCAATTTATCAGCGGTCGGCGGTAACCCCGCAGGCGGTTTGCTCAAGGCTCTCGAAAAGCACTTTGGTTCCTACAATAAGTTCAAGGCACATATGACTGCGGCTACCATTTCGGTAGAAGGGGCTGGTTGGGGCGTCTTGGGTTATCTGCCGGCGAGCGAGAAGTTAATGGTGCTGCAATGTGAGAACCACCAGAAATTAACTGCCTGGGGCATTATCCCGCTGCTGGTGCTGGATGTATGGGAGCATGCCTATTACCTGAAATACCAGAATCGTCGGGCCGAGTATGTCAATAATCTGTTTGGCATTATCAATTGGAATAGCGTTGCTGAAAGATTTGACTGGGCAGTCCGCTAAGTTACAAACACCAGGAAATAAATTAGTATTAAGGAGAAATGGATCATGAAATGGGTCACACGTGAACGTCCAAAAATTGACCGTATTGCCTGCCCATGGCTGATTGTGAGGTTTATCGACCAGGAGCCAGAATTTCTTTATGTGCCAAGTAGTGAAGTACTGCGAGTTACAAACGAGACTGGTGCTATTCCCTATGACATTCCAGGTGTTGAGTTTAGCCATGTAGGTGAACTGTGCAGTTTTGATGCTTTCCTGAACAAATACAGCCTGACTGAGCCTGCATTGCAACAACTTGCCGGAATAGTGAGGGGAGCCGATACCTCAAGGCTAGACCTTACACCGCAATCTGCCGGGTTATATGCAATCTCACTGGGGCTTTCCAGTAACTTTAAGGATGATCATGAAATGTTAAAGCATGGCATGGTCATATATGACGCTCTTTATGCATGGTGCAAAAGCTGTCAGAACGAAACACATAACTGGCCACCCGTAGTTAGTAATCATTGCTAAATCTCAGGCTCGGGTGGCCGCTAAGTTGGGCTGTGTGGTCATCCGTGTCTAGTTTGGCATTCAGTTTATAACGAGCCAAAGATAAGTATTGCACCGGTACATCCATATTTTTCTTGCCAAGTAGTACGGTTCCATACTATTATCATCCTTACTATGCTGCTACTTAAAGAATTACCTACCTCACAAAGCCTGAAGAAGTTTGTTGTCCGCTATCCGGATGTAGACATCAGGGCGATATCTGATTTTGCAAACTTGTTGCGCGCTTGTTCCGATATTTCGGATGCACTCAACAAGTTGCTGGCTCAGCATAACCTGTTGCAGGGCAGGTGGTGGGTGCTTGTACTGTTAATGCGGCAGGATGATCTTACTTCTTCACCCACGGATCTGGCTGAAAAAGCTGGCGTTACCAAGGCAACCATGACCGGGTTTATTGACGGCCTGGAACGCGAAGGGATGGTGCTGCGAATGATGGATACAGTTGACCGCCGTAAATTTCTGATCAAACTCACGCCGGCCGGGCAGCAGAAACTGGATGAAGTGATGCCTGATTACTATAGGAAAGTGAAGCTATTGATGTCCTTTCTCACGGAGAAACAGCGTGATGTTTTGGTGGGTGGCGTTAAAACGTTGGCGGCTAATATTGATGTAATGAAATAATCACTTCAAATTTTTTGTCTATTTAGTACGGAACCTAACAAGTTTAGAAGGTGTTTTTGATGGAGCGTGGTCAGAAAAAGAATAAGGTCAATGGCAGGTTGTTGATCAGCTTAACGCTGATGTTTGGCATCCAGCTTGGGCTAGCAGGATGCATCAGCATGTCAGGGATATTGCCGCATGCACACACCAAAAGTGCCAATACACTTGATGCCGGTAAGAGCATTACGGCGGCGTCAACCATTATCTGGCCAAACGAGACCTGGTGGAAAACTTACCGTGACCCACAACTCGACGCTTTGATTGCCAAAACAATTACCGATAGCCCTACGCTGGGCGTTGCTCAAGCGCGCGTTGCATTGTCGCAGGCATTTGCCCAGAGCATGCACGCAGAAACTTTACCTAATATCAGCGGCGATGTGTCAATAACGCGTGAGCGCTTTACTGCGCTGCAATTCATCCCACCGCCATGGGCTGGTAATTTTGACTGGAACAACAAGGTTCAGCTCTCACTCGCTTACGATCTTGACCTGTGGGGCCGTCAAGAAAGTATTTGGCGTGCATCAGTAGATGAAACACGTGCCGCTGCAGCAGAAATGCAACAGGTAAAACTGGCGCTGGTAACGGCTATAGTGCAAAGCTATATCCAGCTGTCCATGGAATATTGCCTACGAGATATCGCTGTAGAACGGCTTGTACAAGTTGAGCAACGAGTTGCCATAGCGCGACGCGGCAAGGCGGCAGGCATCGGCACTGAAATGGAAATTAGCGAGCTGGAAATACCACTGCCGCATGCTCGCGCGCAAATCGAAGCCATTGACGCGCACATTGCACTGCTGGGGAACCAGATTGCCGCGCTTTCCGGACAAGGACCTGGCGCAGGCGAGCGCATCACGCGGCCAGTGCTAGTGCTTGATGCACCAATTGGCCTGCCGGATCAATTGCCCGCCAACTTGGTCGGTCGCCGTCCGGATATCCTGGCACATCGCTGGCGCGTAGAGGCCGCGCAACAGAATATCGATGGCGCCAAGGCCGCGTTCTATCCCAACATCAATCTAATTGCCTTTGTCGGTTTTCAGGCGCTTGGATTTGGCCAGCTGATCAGTAATGCCGCTGCCATCGGTGGCATCGGTCCGGCGATATCACCTGCCAATTTTCGATGGGGGGCGCAGACGCGGCAATCTATCCGCAAAAACTGCCGTCTATGATATTGCTGTAGAAAATTACAATGGCGTTCTTGTGCAGGCATTACAAGATGTTTCTAATCAGATGGTAGTGCTGCAATCAAATGCAAAGCAGCGAATAGAGGCCGAAGCTGCGCTGGGGCATGCCCGCAAAACCTTTAGCTTGGCGCAGGCAAGCTATCGTGCCGGGCTGGACAACTATCAACATGTGCTGGATGCCAGAATTTCTGTGCTCCATCAGCAGGAAATCATTGTGCAGATGCAAGCAGTGCGTCTGGATGCCTATGCCGGCTTGATGCGAGCCTTGGGCGGCGGAACTCTGGAAGGCAAGATGGAAGGTGCTATGGAGGGTGCGATGGAAGCCACCCAAAAAAAGGATCAAGCCAAGATTGAGCGGTTACGTTAATCATGTTTAGCTTGCTTGCTGCTCGTAGCCGTAACCGCCGCATGCTAGCCGTATTGCGGTCGGTCTTGCGTGACTGGTGGAACGAAGAGGCTGTCATCATTGGCTACATCCTCAAGGTTTTGCTTGCCTGTCTGCTAGCAATGTGGCTATCACTAAGGTTTGAGTTAGAGCAGCCGCGCACGGCAATGTTGACGGTAGCCATCGTCATGCAGTCGCGCGCCGGCATGGTTTTTACCAAAAGCTTTTATCGATTACTGGGTACGCTAGTGGGCATCGCCGTGTCACTGCTATTGGTGGCAATGTTTGCACAGGAGCGCGTACTGTTTTTATTGTGCATGGCGCTATGGATCGGATTCTGCACCGCAGGTTCCATGGTATTCCGCAACCATCAATCATACGGTTTCGTGCTGGCAGGCTACACGTTGTGTATCGTTGGCTTGCCGGCCACGATCAACCCAGATCAGGCCTTCAATATTGGCGTTACGCGTATTTCTGAAATCCTGATCGGGCTGTTGTGCGCCATAATAGTAAGTGATTTGATTTTTCCGCAGCGAATGTGGGGAGTAATGCTGGCCATAGTGCGTAAGCGTTTCAGCGACTTTTCATATTTACTACGCTCAATCACGCTTGATTCGACCATGGCAAGCTCTACACAACCAGCCGTATTGAGGTTTGTAAGCGATATTTTTAGTCTGGAGTCCTATCGTGCTTCCAGTGCTATGGAAAATGACGATTCACGCAGCCACCGACTGCGCTTAAGCCTACTTAACGCCGAGTTTATGGAGGTATCGACCAGTTTTCACGCGTTGGAGCAATTGTTGCGTCG
>DIZU01000012.1:0-373 GCA_002429455.1 Methylotenera sp. UBA6020
AGGAAGTGCCTGGTTCTGGTCCAAATGGCGGCCACACGCATTCTATATGCACCGTAGATCATGCGGAGAAAACCTGGGATGCCTACCAGAACTTTCTTAAGGACCCAGGGCCAGTGGTTATCGGTGCCATGCCAGGCGCAAGCTGCTTTGGGCCTGCCTATGAATTTACCTTTATCATGAACAGGGATTTGCGCAAGAAGAAAATGCGCAACAAAGTACCCATTACTTACGTGACTAGCGAGCCGTATATCGGACATCTGGGATTAGGTGGTGTGGGTGACTCTAAGGGTATGCTGGAATCTGAATATCGTAACAATGACGTCAAATGGATTACCAATGCCAAAGTAACAAAAGTCGAGGCGGGCAAGATGTT
>DIZU01000012.1:574-2218 GCA_002429455.1 Methylotenera sp. UBA6020
AAAGTCGAGGCGGGCAAGATGTTCGTGACCGAACATGACATGAATGGCCTTATTGTGAAGGAGCACGATCTGCCATTCAAGTTCTCCATGATGCTGCCTGCATTCAAGGGCGTAGATCCAGTTGCCGCAGTAGAAGGGCTGTGTAACCCAAGAGGCTTTGTACTGATCGACGAGTACCAGCGTAGCAAGAAATATCGCAACATTTTTGCAGCTGGCGTATGTGTTGCCATACCGCCAGTCGAAGTCACACCTGTGCCGACTGGCGCACCTAAAACTGGCTATATGATTGAATCGATGGTCACAGCCATTGTGCATAACATTGCCGCTGACCTGACTGGACAAGTGGCTGATGCAAAGGCCACCTGGAATGCCATCTGTTTAGCCGATATGGGTGACACTGGTGCTGCTTTTGTCGCATTGCCACAGATTCCGCCGCGTAATGTGAACTGGATCAAAAAAGGTAAATGGGTACATTTGGCAAAGGTTGCATTCGAGAAATATTTCATCTATAAAATGAAGAAAGGTACTACTGAACCGATCTATGAAAAGTATGTTCTCAAGGCCATGGGAATAGAGAAACTGGATTAATGTTTTTCTTTCAGTGATTAGATTGTTTTTAAAGAAGAGCGCTGTTAAGCTGAATTAATAATGCAAATTAAGTGTCCTCATTGCGGTAAAACGAATCGCTTTCCTATCGAAAAAATAGGATCTCTACCCAGTTGCGGTTCTTGTGGCAAGGGTTTGTTATCTGGACCAATAGAGCTTAATCAAACAAATATAGATGAAGTACTGACGCAGAATATATTGCCAGTCATTATTGATTTTTGGGCACCTTGGTGTGGACCTTGCAAGATGTTTGCACCTACATTTAAGGCGAGCGCAGAAAAGTTTGCCAACAAGGTTATTTACGCCAAAGTGGATACTGAAACAGAGCAGATGTTAGGGATGAAACACAATATCAAATCGATTCCTACCCTGGTTTATTTTTGGAAAGGTAAAGAATTTGGCCGTGTAAGTGGTGCTCTGGCATCAGATCAATTGAATAAACTGACTTTAAAGGTTATACAAATTAGCAAAGCTACCTAATATAGCCAGCACGGTTGATTCTCTGATGCTTTTTTGAAAGCAATTGGGTCAGCTTAATATCCTCAAATGCAAAAAGATTAGGATTTCTTATTTAAACTATGCTGAACAAGACTCTGCCGCCTGCTCTGCGAGCTTATCTTCTGCATGTGGAACAAATGGAATGCCCGGTCTACCCGTGCAAAGAGGAGTGCGGTGGTAACTGCAAAAAGTCTTGGAACCACCAGCTAAGGTTTTTACTTGATTGAAACCTGACTGCACCAGTATTCGGTGAGTGAGGCAACTACGGAATCCTACACGGCAGTAAAGAAAGATTGGTTTGTCCTGAGGTAGCAGCCTAGTTAACTGCGCAGTTGACCCAAGGGAATATTGATTGCATTCGGCACATGCCAAGCTTGATATTCTGTTGCGCTGCGCACATCAATCACAGTGTCGCCTCCTATTGCCGCAGGATAATCCTCTGCATACCAGAAGTCGATGTCACCTTTCAGAAAATTGGCCGCGACAAATCCGGTCATATTGACCGAGTCTTTCGCAGATCCGTAAGGCAGTGCATAGGCT
>DIZU01000012.1:2370-15218 GCA_002429455.1 Methylotenera sp. UBA6020
TCCGTAAGGCAGTGCATAGGCTAGTTCAAGTTCTTCTAGATCGTAAACCGTCATGCCTGCACGAATAGTCGTAGCAAATATGTCGATACGTTTATCCACACTATCTGTGCACCCAGAATCTCCCCGTCGTCTGGTGCGAACCAGAGCTTGATATGCGTGGAGGTTATCCCCGGAGAATAGCTTGCATGTCCCGATGGGTGAATATATATCTTGTGGTAAGGCATATTCCTGAGTTTAAGGGTCGTTTCTGAGGCGCCTGTACCGCCACCGGTCATCTCAAAGACTTTAACTATCGCAGTGCCTTGAGTAGAAGTATAACTAGGAGCTTTACTTCTATTGAGCTGCTAGGCTCTGGTGTAGGTGGTTTTAATCAAAAACAAAAGTTATATCTAGCGATCCATCGTGATAAAATCACCCAGGGCTAACGGTTAGCTGATCTAACGTTTGCTAACCCAAATTTCCACTAAGACCTAGGTGGCCCACAGTACTATTAATCCGCAAATCAATTGTTAATCCAAACAAAATGAGTTCATTTTACAAAAGGCAGTTATGGTAGAAAATAATCCAACTTTGCAACTCGAAATTGCCGAACTGATGGTGCAGGCATTAAATCTTGACACCGCTGCAACTGAAATTGATCCTGAAGCTCCGCTCTATGGTGACGGGCTTGGCCTTGATTCGATTGATATTCTTGAGGTTGCCTTGGTTGTTTCCAAGCGTTATGGTTTGCAGCTTAAAGCTGATAGTGAAGATAATCACCGCATTTTTAGCTCGTTACGCAACCTGGCAGACTATGTTGCCGCACACAAAACTAACTGATGCATAGCTAACGCATGCCTGAAGCCATGAAGATTGTACGCGGGTTAGGCATCACAATAACGATTGTGACTTATGCAGTGCTGGTACACCACGTCAATACGTCCGGCCAAGCCAGCATACTTGGTGCAATATTAGCCCTGGCACCTATATTCCTGCTGGCGATTACTTTTGCCTGGAAGGCTGCTTCACGCCTTATCGGCATTAGCTTATTACTGATTTTCTGTATTGTTTCCTGGCTAGTGTGGCCCTTCATCAGGCAGCACACAGGACTTATATTCTGGATGCAGGATATAAGCCTGATGTTGGTTCTATTAATGACTTTTGGCCGGACTTTACAGCATGGTCGCAAGCCCTTGTGCGTGCATTTTGCCGAGATCATCAATGGCGGAGCGCTATCGCCGGAGCATGAACGTTATGCACATAAAGTGACGGTGGCTTGGGTGGCATTTTTTGCCATGATCATTATCACTTCCACTTTGCTGTTCTTTTTGGCACCTCTGGCAACTTGGTCGATTTTCGTGAACTTTCTCACGCTGCCTCTGGTGGCGCTGATGTTCATAGTCGAGTTCATGGTGCGCCGTCGTGTGTTAACTGATTTACCCGCAGGACGCATGCTTGATGCAGTGCGCGCATACTTGAATCACTCGGCACGCGTACATTAACCCGCCAGTTTTCATTAAACCTTAAGTTTTAGCTTTGCACTCTTATGCCAACGTTGCCATTACTCACCCACACTTCTCTCAATAACATAGTCGCATGGCACAAAGGCAAAGCTATTGCTGTCGATAAATTTCTGGCCGATGCAGAGCATCTGGCTGCCTTACTGCCGCCCGGTAAACATGTGCTGAATATCTGTCGCGATCGTTATCACTTTACCGTTGGCTTGGCTGCCGCCATTATCAGTAACAAGGTTAGCCTGTTGCCGCCCACGCATACGCCGGAAATGGTACAACAGCTACAGGCTTTTTCTGCCGATGTGTTTTGCCTGTATGACAATGACGATTGTGTCATTGCGCTACCGCGACTGCGCTTCCCAGTGCTGCCTGAGCAACATGCCTCGACCGTGGCAATGCCGCAGATTGACGCACAGCAGCTAGTGGCAATTGTCTTTACCTCAGGTTCAACCGGTGCGCCGATTCCGCACTCAAAAAGTTGGGGTTCGCTGGTGCACAATGTGCAGGCTCAGGCAGCGCGACTTGGGTTGTCGGCCAGTACAAATTATAGCATCGTAGGTACAGTACCGCCGCAGCATATGTATGGGTTAGAATCCACCATATTGTTGCCGTTGCAAAGCGGCAATGCCTTATGTAGCGCACAACCGTTTTACCCGGCAGATATTTGCAGTGCTCTGCAAACGATGCCTTCTCCACGCATTCTGGTTTCTACCCCATTACACTTGCGATTGTTGTTAGAGGCGGAGCTCAATGTGCCAGACCTGGCCTTGGTGCTGTCAGCAACCGCGCCCTTATCTACACCCTTGGCACATAAGGTTGAAGCAAGTCTCAATGCACCGTTACTGGAAATATACGGTAGTACGGAAACCGGGCAGATTGCTACGCGCCGTACCACGCATGGTGCGCGATGGCTGCTGTTTCCTGAGGTGCAATTGACCCAGCGTGAAGGATATACCTGGGCTGAAGGAGGGCATGTGGAAACGCCGATACGTCTCAATGACATCATAGAACAAGCTGATCCGGCCCATTTTCTGTTACATGGACGCACGCAGGATCTGATTAATATCGCCGGCAAGCGTAGCTCATTGACTAACCTTAATCACCATTTAAACACTATTGAAGGGGTCATTGACGGCGCCTTTTTCATGCCGGATGAGCTTTCAGACGATCACGTTACCCGTCTAAGCGCATGTGTGGTCGCGCCTAGCCTGACCGCTGCGACTTTACTAGCTGCGTTGCGCTTACGCATAGACCCGGTTTTTTTGCCAAGGCCATTGTTGTTTGTAGACTCACTACCACGTAACAGCACGGGTAAGTTGCCGCGTGAAGCACTGCAAAAGCTCATTGCCGGCCATATGAATCAAGACTTAAGCAGCGCTAAGCTAGAACTGAAAAATACCGTATGAAAAAGCAGACCCCGTTAACAATCCCTGCAGACCATCCGGCATTCGCTGGACATTTTCCGGGTACTCCCATCGTGCCTGGGGTCGTGCTGCTGGATGAGGCCATGCAGGCCATAGTCGCCGATAGCGGATTAGCTGAGACTGCATGGCAAATCAGTTCAGTCAAATTCCTAAGTCCGCTAAAACCCGGTGAAGCTGTCATTATTGCGCATGAGCAGCTGGTGAATGGCACAATCAAGTTTGAAGTGCTGGAGGGCAGCCGCCAAATTGTGATAGGCAGCCTTGCTCCAAGCAACAGGATTTCATGACACAGACTATCGAAAGCGCGTATAAAAAATCCGCTCCCTGGCTCAAGAGGCAGGAACGCAGCAATATGCCGATGTTACGCATGATGAGCTGGGTATCATTACGGTTGGGCCGCAGGGTTGCGCGGTTAGTGTTGCACTTGATCGCGCTCTACTTTGTATTGTTTGCCTCTGATAGTCGCCGCGCCTCGCTCAGTTACCTGCCGCGTGTCCTCGGGCGGCCTGCCACATGGCTGGATCTGTATCGGCATTTTTTCTGTTTCGCTGCCACCATACATGACCGTATCTATCTGATCAACCGCCGTTACGATTTGTTTGATATCGACATACAAGGTGAAGAGAATGTACGTCCCCTGATAGACGCGGGTCAAGGCGTGTTTCTGATGGGCGCGCATCTTGGCAGCTTCGAGGTCATGCGTGCGATAGGGCGGCAGGTTCCGGGTCTGCGTGTCGCCATGGTGATGCACGGAGATAATGCGCAAAAGATCAATACCATGCTGGCTGCAATCAACCCGGAAGCCTCCATGGACGTTATCCCATTGGGGCAGATTGATTCCATGCTGCAAGTGCAGGAGCGGCTGGATGATGGCATGTTGGTTGGTATGCTGTCAGACCGCACGCTGGGCAATGAGCCTATGGCGCAGGTCAACCTGCTGGGCGCGACAGCTGCGTTGCCGACCGGGCCATTTCGAATGGCCGCATTATTGCGGCGGCCGGTGGTGTTCATGGTCGGGCTGTATATGGGAGAGAACCGTTATCAGGTACATTTTGAGACACTGGCTGATTTTACTGACATCCCCAGAGGCCAGCGCGCGCAGGCCGTGGAAACGGCTGTTGAGCGTTATACTGAACTACTGAACCGCTACACACGCCTGGCGCCCTATAACTGGTTTAATTTTTTCGATTACTGGCAAGACGTGCCTGCTTCCTTGAATGATGCAAATGAATAAGTCTATATGAATACAACTAAAGCCATCCATACCAAATTTTTAAGCTTGTCGATACTCAGCCTGCTTTTGCTCAGCATGCTGCTGGCATCAACAATCGGCCATGCTGAAACCAACTGGGACATAGATCAACTGATGCAGTCACTGGCGGCTATACGCTCCGGCCATGCCAGCTTTATTGAGAAAAAATCCATCGCCATCCTTGATAAGCCGGTGGAGTCGTCCGGTGAACTGTTTTACAGTGCACCAGACCGACTGGAAAAGCGTACCTTGAAGCCTAGGATAGAGAGCATGCTACTGGATAAAGGCACCTTAATCGTAGAACAGCGCGGCAAGAAACATGTGCTGTCCTTGCAAAACTATCCTGAGGTTGCCGCTTTCATAGATAGCATACGCGGTACATTGGCTGGCGACCGCAAGGCGCTGGAACGGACGTATACATTGAGCATTGAGGGTAGCGAGCAAAATTGGAGTCTCGCTTTGTTGCCTATCGAAGATAAAATGAAAAAAATCGTGGCCAAGATCAGCATTGCCGGTTCAGGCAATGCGCTACGTACCATAGAGATTAAACAGGCCGATGGTGACAGTTCATTCATAACCATTACACCTTTGCCTGCGCCATAACCTAGGGATATTGTTAATGCTCCTGAAGCTGACCAACTCGTGAACTTGTCCGCATTACAGCGCAGCCGCATGGCCATCACCATCTGGCTGGTGGTGATATTGGCCAGTTTGGCCATTATCAGCCGTAGCCACTTTACCGCGGACTTGTCGGCTTTCCTGCCACGCACGCCCACGGCTGAACAGCAATTGCTGATGGATCAACTCAAGGATGGACTGGCGTCACGCTTGATACTGGTCGGCATAGAGGGTGCGGACCCAACCAGCCGCGCTAAAATTTCCAAGAAAATTGCCCAGACACTGCGCGCTAACCCTGCATTTGTCAGCGTTAATAATGGTGAGCCGATTACCACCGAACGTGATCAAAACTACCTGTTTAATAACCGTTATCTACTAAGCCCAGCCGTTACACCAGAGCATTTCAGTGAGAGTGGCTTGCATACGGCCATTGGTGATAGCATAGACCAGTTGGCTTCACCCGCCGGCTTGCTGTTCAAGTCGCTGCTACCGCACGATGCAACAGGTGAGATGTTGCAATTGCTCGATCAAATGAATAGCGGCAGCCGTCCGCAACTGGTGGATGGCGCATGGGCATCGCATGACGGCGATACCGCGCTGTTGCTGGTACAGACGCGTGCGCTGGGTTCGGATACTGATGCACAAAAGCAGGCCATGCAGAGCATTGAAGGCGCTTTTACTAAGGCATTTGCAAAATCCCAACATGGCTTAACCAATGCTGCTAAGCTGCGGATGACCGGTCCTGGTGTGTTTTCGGTAGTGTCGCGCGACACTATTAAAGCCCAAGTGCGCCTGATTTTTATCGTCAGTGCGGTGTTAATCGCGATATTGCTGCTGTTAGTTTACCGCTCGTTTACGGCTTTGCTGTTAGGGTTTTTACCGGTTGCCACTGGTATATTGGCCGGCATTGCCTCTGTCAGCGTCGGATTTGGCGTGGTACATGGCATTACCCTCGGCTTTGGTACGGCGCTGATAGGGGAGGCGGTGGATTATTCCATTTACCTGTTCATGCAGTCGGATCATGCATCTGACGGTGATAACGAACGCCATCGTAAGACATGGATAATACGTGTGTGGCCGACCATCCGGCTAGGCGTGCTGACTTCCGTATTCGGGTTTGCTGCCTTACTGCTATCGGGTTTTCCTGGACTGGCGCAGCTTGGCCTCTACTCAATGGCTGGGCTCATCGCGGCGGCTGCCATGACGCGTTATGTACTGCCGCATCTGCTGCCCACCAATTTCCAGATACGTGACGTTACTGGCGCCGGCTTAACATTGTCGCGCTATGCAAAGCTGGCGACATGTTTACGCTGGCCAGCTATCGTACTACTAGTGGTATCGTGCGGGGTGGTTTACCAGCATCACGACCATTTATGGAATGCTGAACTCTCCGCACTGAGCCCGGTTTCTGCTAGTGATCAGGCGCTGGATACAAGACTGCGTGCCGGAATGGGTGCGCCTGATGTGCGTTACGTGATCGTCGTGTCGGGCGACAGCCAGGAAGCCGTACTTGTAGCCACGGAAAAAGTGTCGACCACGTTGCAACCATTGGTCGAAAAAGGTGTACTCACAGCTTTTGACAGCGCCAGCCATTACCTGCCAAGCCAAGCCACTCAGCGAGCCCGACAAGCCAGCTTACCTGTTGCTGAAGAATTAAAGCTTAATCTGGAAAGTGCTATCAAGGATTTGCCGGTGCGCGCCCAGGTGTTCGCACCATTCCTGACCGATGTAGCAGCGGCTCGTAATAAACCTCTGTTACAGCGTAGTGATCTGGAGCACACCTCGATGGCGATGGCCGTGGATGCCATGTTGTTACAGCAAGGCCAGCGCTGGAGTGCGCTTATGCCGCTGACGGCCCCAGAAAGAGGCAATATCGACGCAGCTCAGGTACGAGCCGCACTAAATCAGGCTCATGTGCCAAACGCATTGTTTGTGGATATGAAAACCGAATCCAACCGTCTGTATTCCTCCTATATGCATGAGGCCATCATGTTGTCTATGGCTGGCTTGCTGGCAATCGTCATATTGCTGCTGTTCGTGTTGCGCTCGCCGACAAGGGTTCTGGCGGTCATCGCTCCGCTGGCAGCGGCAGTATTGACAGTAACGGCCGGACTGGCTTTATTCGGGCAGCAGCTGATTATTTTGCATCTGATAGGTTTGCTGCTGATCGTGGCAATCGGTTCAAATTACGCGTTATTCTTCAACCCATCGCTTGATCATGGCGCACAGGCAATTTCGCCGCGTACCTACGCCTCACTGCTGTTTGCCAATGTGGCGACGGTATTGGGGTTCGGCCTACTGGCTTTTTCCAGCGTACCTGTATTACAGGCCATGGGGGTTACCGTGGCGCCGGGCGTCGTACTCGCGCTGATTTTTTCAGCGGTGTTTGCACGTAGCAGTCTGCCACGTGAGCGCAAAGTCTGATGCGTTACCTAACCGACCTGGCACAGCCCGGACAGCATGCCGACACGCTGTTGATATTGCTGCCGGGTGCATATCATCAGCCGGAGGACTTTATCAAGGAAGGTTTTGTGCAGGCGGTACGCCAGCGCCAGCTAGCCGTCGATTTGATCATGGCGGAATTATCATTCAGCCAAATCGCCGACCAAAGTGCGTTGCCGGAAATCCATAATAGTCTGATACAACCGGCAATAGCGGCCGGCTATAAAAACATCTGGTTGGCCGGTATCTCAATTGGCGCGTATGTGGCGATGGCCTATGCCGGCCGTTACCCTGATCAACTGCTGGCAGGCTTATTACTGCTAGCTCCGTATCCCGGCAACCGCATGACCACTGGCGAAGTGGCCTTTGCCGGAGGCATACAGGCATGGGCTCCTGACGCCATTCCCGACGAAGACACCGAACGACACAATTGGTACTGGCTGAAAACACATGCCAATTCTAAAGACATTGAAGTACATCTGGGCTACGGCGAGCAGGACCGTTTTGCGGAAAGTCATTTGATGATGGCGCAGGCCTTGCCCGCAATTCGTGTCGACAAAGTTCCGGGTGACCATGTCTGGCCAGTGTGGCAGGAGTTGTGGCACACTTTTCTTGATAAACGATTTGGTACAAATACCGATGACTGACCTCAAGCAAACGCATTGGCGTGCTACTTTATTTATCAAGCTATCCATCATGCTGCATGTGCTGGTATTGATCAGCTTGGTCGTCGCGCCGGATTTCTGGCAATGGGCGCTGGCTGTGTTAATTGGCAATCATCTGGTTATTTCTGCTGTGGGCCTGTGGCCACGCAGCAACTGGCTGGGGCCGAACTGGACACAATTGCCCACCGCAGCTGCGCGTCGCAATGAGATCGCCCTGACTATCGATGATGGCCCCGACCCGCTAGTGACACCGCAGGTGCTGGATTTGCTGGATCGTTTTAATACAAAAGCTACGTTCTTTTGCATAGGCAACAGAGCCGCGCAGCACCCTGAGCTATGCCGCGAGATCGTACGCCGCGGACATGCGGTCGAAAATCACAGCCAGCAGCACCGGCATTATTTCTCATTGCTAGGCTTTTATGGATTCACGCGTGAGATTCAGGCCGCACAGGACACGCTATTTAGTATCACTGGCGTGCGTCCTAAGTTTTTCCGTGCCCCGGCTGGCTTGCGTAATCCCTTTCTTGAGCCGGTGCTGAGTCGTTTAGGCTTGTGTCTGGCGAGCTGGTCAGTCCGCGGTTTTGATACACAGGTCAGAGATGCGGAAAAAGTAAAAAACAAACTATTGTCAGGGCTGCGCCCCGGTGCAATTTTATTGATGCACGATGGCAACGCTGCACGTACCGATGAAAATATCCCAGTCATTCTGACAGTGCTGCCGCAACTAATACAAGCTGCCGAAAAGAAAAATCTGCATTTTGTCATCCTACAGGAAGCCGCTTTATGAATACGGTTTACAATACAATTTCGCTCGCAGCTATACTTTAATGATGTATTCAATAATACTGATGAACAGTGCGACAACTCATTATCATGCATAGAAAGTCTAGAGTTTTTCCTTGAAACCGCTATTACTCTCACACTTCACGGCCACCAGTTGCATCGGGCGCGGCTTGCAACAGACCTTGGATTCGCTACGCAGTCACCGACAGGCGCTGAAGCCCTGCGACTTCGAAACGGTAGACCTGCCGACTTTTATTGGTGAGGTTGAGGGCGTGGATGATGTAAAATTGGCTGCCAGCATGGCCGACTATAATTGTCGTAACAATCGTCTGGCCCAGCTTGGGCTGGAGCAAGATGGCTTTGCTGATGCTGTCGATATTGCAGCAGATAAATACGGGCGTGACCGTATCGGTGTTTTTATGGGTACCAGTACCTCGGGCATACTGGAAACAGAGCTGGCCTTCCGTGAACGCGACCCGGTGACGGGCGCATTGCCAACAGGTTCGGTTTATGGCAAAACGCAGAATACCTACTCAGTGGCAGATTTCACGCGCCAATATTTCCAGCTCAGCGGCCCGGCTGTCGCGGTGTCATCAGCATGCTCATCCAGCGCCAAGGTATTCAGCAACGCACGACGCATGATAGAAGCCGGTTTGATCGACGCTGCGGTAGTTGGCGGGGTAGACACTCTGTGCCTTACTACGCTGTATGGTTTCATGTCCTTGGGCTTGCTCTCCACGCAAGCCTGCCGCCCTTATGATGCAGAACGCGACGGTATCTCTATCGGTGAAGCCGCCGCTTTTGCCTTGCTGGAACGTCCGGCAGCCAATACTGACGCTCAGTCCGTGCTGTTGCTGGGCATAGGCGAATCCAGCGATGCCTACCATATGTCATCACCCCACCCAGAGGGGTTGGGTGCACGCATGGCCATGCAACAGGCGCTACAGAGCGCCGGCTTGAACCCGGCCGATATCGACTACATCAACCTGCATGGCACCGCCACGCACAGTAATGACGAAGCCGAAGCGAAGGGTGTCGCGGCAGTGTTTGGCCACGAGACACCCTGTAGCTCCAGCAAAGGTGCTACAGGACATACCTTGGGTGCTGCTGGTGCGGTGGAAGCGGTGATTTGCGCACTTGCCCTACAAAATGGATTTATCCCCGGTGGCCTCAATACGCGTGAAGCTGACCCGCTGCTGAAACTGAATTATCAGCTAAAAAATCATGACCAAGCGCTGGCGCATGTGATGAGCAATTCATTTGGCTTCGGCGGCACCAATTGCAGTTTGATTTTTGGTTTGGCTCAAGTAGGCCTGAAACAATCTGGAGAGCCTCAGCAATGACGACCCAACTAACAGCTTATATTGAAGGCATCGGCATCTTAGGTCCAGGCCTCACTGACTGGCCGAGTAGCCGCGCGATACTGACCGGAGAGCAGTCTTACCACTCCTTAAAAACTGCCATTCCTGCGCCGGAGTTGCTACCGGCAGCCGAGCGCAGGCGTGCCAGCGATATTGTCAAACTGACGCTGGCAACATCACTGGAAGCGGTCGCTGCTGCTGGCTTGGAGGCGGCAAGCTTGCCTAGCGTATTTTCATTTTCCAACGGCGACGGGCTTAACTGCCATACTATCTGTGAAATGCTGGCATCGGATGACAGGCAAATCTCTCCCACGCGTTTCCACAACTCCGTGCATAACGCTGCCGCAGGTTACTGGAGCATTGCCACTGGAGCCATGGCGACGTCATCTGTCCTGTGTGCATTTGATGCGAGCTTTGGTGCGGGGCTGCTGGATGCGTTAACTCAAGTGGTCGTTGATGGTGGCCGTTGCATTTTAATGGCCAGCGATACTCCATATCCCGAGCCTATGTTCAGCAAACGGCCGATCCCTGATAACTTTGGCATTGCACTGGTGCTCGCACCACAAGCCGGCCCGCAAGCTATCGCTCAGATTAAAGTCAGCATCACCCATGACGACCCTTACAAGTTTGACGAGACTGCGCTGGAAACCTTGCGCTTAGCGATTCCCGCCGCACGTGGCCTGCCATTGCTGCAGGCCATCGCCCAGCAGAAAACCTGTCGCGTGGTGCTGGACTACTTTGATGGCACACGCTTGGCTGTAGAGGTTAGCCTATGCTAGATGACACCCAGCTAGATCATACGTGGATCGCAAGCCATATTCCGCATCAGGGCAGCATGTGCCTGCTAGATAAAGTAGAGGCGTGGGATCAGGATAAAATTACATGCCGTGCCAGCAGTCATCGCGCTGTCGATAATCCATTGCGCGCTCATGGCCAACTCGGCATCGCCTGTGGTATCGAATATGCAGCGCAGGCCATGGCAGTGCATGGCGCTTTGCTGGCTCCTGCAGACAGCACGAGACCGCGTGTGGGCTATTTGGTCAGTGTGCGTGGCGTCATCATGGCCGTGACTCGGCTAGACGACATTTCCGCGGATATGTTGATAACAGCCAGTTGTATCATGGCGAGCGAAAACAATATTTTGTACCAATTTAGCCTTAGCGCGGACGACAATCTGCTGCTGGAAGGGCGCGCAGCCGTGGTGTTGAACGCGGATGCATTGGCAATGACTTTAGGAACTGACGCATGAAAAGAGCTTTAGTCACAGGCGGTAGCGGCGGTATAGGCGCTGCTATTAGTCGCCGCCTTGCTACCGATGGCTGTTATGTCTATATACACGCCAATCACGGCATTGCTGTCGCGCAACAGCTGGCTGCGGAGATCTGTGCTGCGGGCGGTAGTGCAGAAGCTTTACAGTTTGATGTCACAGACAGCGCCGCCGTAAGCGCTGCACTGGGTCCACTGGTGGAAGATGAGCCTATCCAGATTCTGGTCAACAATGCCGGCATCCATGACGATGCAGTGTTCCCGGGTATGCGCCCAGATCAGTGGCACCGCGTCATTGACGTATCAGTAAATGGCTTTTTTAACGTGACCCAGCCGCTGATGATGCCCATGATACGCAGTCGCTGGGGGCGTATCATCAATGTTACCTCCATCGCCGGCATCACTGGCAATCGTGGTCAAACCAATTATTCTGCGGCCAAAGGCGCGCTCAATGCCGCCACCAAGTCGCTATCGCAAGAGGTTGCCAGCCGGGGCATCACCGTCAACGCCGTCGCTCCGGGGATTATAGATACATCCATGAGTGAAGCCGCGTTTGATGCCAAGGCCATTGCCAACATGGTCCCCATGAAACGCGCCGGCACACCGACTGAAGTGGCTGATCTGATTGGCTTTCTTGCTTCCGCTCAGTCTGCCTATATCACGGGGCAGATTATCTCAATTAATGGCGGTATGATCTAGTTCGTAATGAACTGGCTGGCGCCTATTGATGGCTAACGAGCTTTAATCTGATAGTTATTAACGAAGGTGAGACGGCCGCGCACGACCCAGCGTTGACTCTGGTAGACAGCCAGCCAACTGTGGAAAAACGGCAACCGGAGTTGCCGTTCCGTATTAACGAATAACGGATTTACACGGTGAAGGAGTTTTTGCGTCTTGCCGTAAAACCCAATAAGCCAAGTCCAACCAACATTAAGGCGTAAGTTTCAGGCTCTGGTACTTGAGGTGTGGGGGTATACCAAGCACTGCCCCCTTGCCCTTCGGTTAACCCCTGTACATGCATAGCAAATGAACTGGAAGTCAGGCTTACTGGTTGAGAAAACGTTGCATACCAAGACACGGTCTCAAGAGCGGTCAACCTTGCCTGTTTAGGACCAGTCAAATCAAAGCGAAAATCAAATATACCGGTTGGGCCACCACCAGATGAAACTGATACCGGAGCGCCTCCTGAAACATTGGAAACTATAGGTTGATTGCTAGCGTCTACAGCAAGTGATCCGATAAAAGCGCCAGTGGTGAAAATGCTATTAAGATCAAATGCGCTGAGGGTAAAGCTATAAATGTTGCCGACGTTGGTATAGGTTAAACTGGCAAATGGATCAGCCGGCTGGTAAGAACCCGCCAACAAAGTGCCATAAGTATCTGTAGCGGCGTTTGCTGAAACGCTAACTAGCATCGTTAGCATCGCCAAAAAATTACGCATTGATCTGGACATAATTTCCTCCTGAAAAGTAATTTATAAAAAAAAATTTATTCGTATAGGTTTTATATCAGAAAATTATTTATTCTTATGTGCGTTAGGATAC
>DIZU01000130.1 GCA_002429455.1 Methylotenera sp. UBA6020
GGCAGACATGGTGAAATTGCTACTTGAAAATAACGCGAAAGTGAAAGCTAAAGACCAGTATGGTTTAACCGCTTTGGTTTATGCGCTCAAGGGGCAGCGCACAGAAATTATTAAATTAATTAAAGACGCCGGTGGCTCGTATTAATGCCGCTTGTTTCTTTATATTCTTATCTGCGTCCTCCTATCTCTAGGATACCGCCTAATTAAATGACGCTACTCGAATGAAAATAGCCATTGCGCAAATGAACTGCATCGTCGGTGATGTTGCAGGTAATGCAGCTGCAATCATCGCGAGTGCAACCCAAGCAAAAGCGCAGGGCGCTACACTCTTAGTCACGCCTGAGCTTTCATTATGTGGCTATCCGCCAGAAGACTTATTACTACGTGTGGATTTTTTACAGGCTTGTGATCGTACATTAAAAAAACTTAGTACGGAGTTGGCTGGTATCACCGTGATTGTGGGGCATCCACATCAAGTGGGTGAAGAATGCTTTAACGCGGCATCAGTGTTGCAGGATGGTAAAATTATTGCAACGTATCATAAGCACGCATTACCCAATTACAGTGTATTTGACGAAAAACGTTACTTTACGCCTGGGCATGACACCTTAGTGTTTGAGCATGCTGGCATTAAACTCGGCGTGCTTATTTGTGCTGATGTATGGGAGCCAACACCGGCATTATTGGCTAAAGCGGCTGGCGCAGAATTACTGGTTGCGTTGAATGCCTCGCCATATCATATGGAAAAGCAATCTACCCGTCTGGAAATATTGCGTCAGCGTGTATTTGAAACCCAGCTACCGATTATTTATACCAATATGGTGGGCGGGCAAGATGAGTTGGTCTTTGATGGAGCCTCTTTTGTGCTGGATGCAGAGGGGCAGCTAACCCATCAATTGCCGGCATTTGAAACAGAGTTAGCGATGATTGAGTTCGATCATACGCAACCCATAGCAACATCAATCGCTCAAGCGTTGAGTTTAGAAGCCACTGTTTACAAGGCATTGAAGCTTGGGCTTGCTGATTATATGCATAAAAATGGTTTCCCCGGCATCGTCTTGGGTTTGTCAGGAGGTGTTGATTCTGCTTTGACATTGGCCATTGCCGTGGATGCATTAGGTGCAGAAAACGTACATGCGGTGATGATGCCATCAGAGTTTACCGCCGATATCAGTGTGAATGATGCGCGTGAAATGATCAATTTACTTGGGGTAAAGTATAGCGAAATTGCTATTAATCCCATATTTGAAGAATATAGAACAGCGTTAGCGCCTCAATTTGGCGACCTTGCCATTGATGCCACTGAAGAAAACTTGCAAGCGCGCATTCGCGGCATGTTGTTAATGGCGATATCGAATAAATTTGGCAGTATCGTTGTCACAACTGGCAATAAGAGCGAGATGGCCGTAGGGTATTGCACGCTATATGGTGATATGGCCGGTGGTTTTGCTTTATTGAAAGATGTACCAAAGACCTTGGTCTATCAGCTATCTAACTATCGTAATAGCCTGTCTACTGTGATTCCACAGCGCATTATTACGCGTCCGCCATCGGCTGAACTGCGGGCTAACCAGTTAGATCAAGACAGTTTGCCGCCTTATGATGTGCTGGATGGCATCATTGAGGCTTATGTTGAAAATGACCTTAGTCGCTCGGATATTGTGGCGATGGGCTATCCGGCAACTGATGTTAATCAAGTGATTGCATTAATAGACAGAAATGAGTATAAACGTCGTCAATCGCCAGTTGGTGTGCGCATTACGCATAAGGGGTTTGGTAAAGATCGGCGCCATCCAATTACTGTCAAATTGGATTTTGATATACACTTAAACTAAGATTCACACATACTATCTAATAACAGAATCTAACCAAAAATTTAGGGAGCTAGGCCAACATGAAAAAAATTGAAGCAATCATTAAACCATTCAAGTTAGATGAGGTGCGTGAGTCGCTATCAAATATCGGCGCTAATGGCTTAACCGTCACCGAAGTAAAAGGCTTTGGCCGTCAAAAAGGCCATACTGAGCTTTATCGTGGCGCTGAATACGTGGTTGATTTTTTACCTAAAATCAAATTGGAGCTAGTGGTGGCTGACAATATGGTAGAAGCCGCGATGGATGCGATTATTAAAGCGGCACATACCGGTAAAATTGGCGATGGTAAGATTTTTGTGAGTTCAGTAGAGCAGGTGGTGCGCATCCGTACCGGTGAAACAGGCGAATCAGCGGTATAAATTCTGGCACTAAATCACGATTAACTTTGTCAGCTTCACCTTGCCGTACTAGGCGTACTGTCCGCAGATTGCTTCCTCGTTGCTCGTAATTTATTGCCAAAATTTGAGTTATATCTCTAAATCATACATATTTTTAGCTTTGTGCTTTACTAGGTATGCTGTTTTCGCACATGCATCCAAGTATCTGTTTAATTTTAATTGTTGAAATGCAATCAACTTAAACCATGCCAACCATCTTTAAAACTATTCTTTTACTTAGCATTTCCAACATTTTCATGTCGTTTGCATGGTACGCGCATCTTAAAAATTTAAGTCAAAAACCTTGGATCATCGCAGCGCTTATCAGCTGGGCTATTGCATTAATGGAATATTTATTTCAAGTGCCAGCAAACCGCTTGGGCTTTACTGTGATGTCGCTGGGTCAACTGAAGATACTACAAGAGGTAGTGACTTTGGCCGTGTTTGTGCCATTTGCAGTGATTTATATGCAACAACCGCTTAAGCTGGACTTTTTGTGGGCTGGCCTATGTTTGATGGGCGCTGTTTATTTTATGTTTAGAACATGATGTGTTTTAGTCTCGAAGATGCTAAATATTAGAGACTAAGTCGTACTATCCGTCCCAGTTTTAATGCCCCAGCCAACGTGCAGTTTGGTAAAACACGAAACTTACAACCCAAGCTAATCCTAGTGACCAGGCAATAGATAGCCACATGAACCCACTGCTTTTAGATTCGCTTTTAAGTGTGGCAATGGTGGAAAGGCAAGGCGTATAAATCAGCGTAAATAGCATAAAGCTCATGGCCTGTACCCAGTCAATTTGCGTGGCCATATGTGCCATCAGCGCATCACCTTGCAGGCCATAGATAACTGCAAGTGCACCTATGACGATTTCCTTTGCAACAAAGCCAAATATTAAAGCGATAGCCAGTTGATTGTTGATACCCAATGGGTCAAGTACAGGCGCAAATAGCGCACCGATTTGACCGGCTAATGTACCCACGCTAGCCGGTGGCACATTGGTAGGGAAGTTCGTCATAGCCCAAACGAGCACCACACCAATGACAATAAACTTACTGGCGCGTATCAGGAAATATTTAACCTCATGCCAGCCACGCAACGCGATTTGGCGTAGTGTGGGAAAGCGATAAGGGGGCAACTCTAATATAAATGGTTCAGCGTTTTTATATTGGCCTTGAAAAAGCAAAGCTGTTAAAAACATGGTTAAAAAGCTCATGACGTAGAGTGTAAATAGTATGATCGGCGCTTGTTTTGCTGCAAAAAGTGCAGTGATGATGAAAATGAACACCTGCAATCGTGCCGAACATAATGATAAAGGAATCACCAGCATCGTTAGTAAGCGCATCGGGCGTGAGCGCATGATGCGGGTGCCCATCAACGCGGGGACATTGCAACCAAAGCCCATCAGCATCATGACAAATCCACGGCCATCTAAGCCCATTTTAGCCATGAGTGCATCCATGAGAAAAGCCGCGCGCGATAGGTAGCCGCTATCTTCAACCATCGACATCACTAAGAAAAACAGTACGATAATTGGAACAAATGCCGCTACGGTGGCTACGCCATTGTAAATGCCATCCAACATCAGCCCGCTGAACCATGCTGGGCTTGAGGCGAATATTGGTGCTAATAAGTGGGTGCGGAATAACTGCAAAATCCAGGCAAGACCATCTTGTAGCGGCTTGCCTGCGGTGAAAATAAACTGGAATAACACATACATGGCGGCGAAAAATATCGGCAAGCCAAACCATTTGTGGAGCAATATTTGATCAATTTTATCTGTAGTATTGTCTGTGAGTGTTGTTGGAATCTGCACATGATGTTTAATCAAGGCGTCCATTTCTTGCTCAATTTGATTGTCTTCTTGTAACAGTTGACTAATCATTTGCGGGTTCGTAGCGGGTTGATTTTGATTGATGATCTGGGTTGCCGCTTGCAATGCTTTGGGTAAACCATCGCCATATTTCGCACTAATTTGCATCACTGGCATTTGTAAGGATTTTGCCAGGCTATCCGTATCAATCGTAATGCCAGATTGTTTGGCTTCATCCGCCATATTTAAGGCAAGCACGGCAGGAAGCTGTAACTTTTTAATTTGCAATACTAAAGAAAGCTGCCTATCGATTTGCGAGCTATTGAGCAATACAATCACTAAATCTACTGCGTTGTTCGCTAAAAAGTGCCGAACTACTTGTTCGTCATCAGAAAAGCCATGCAGGTCGTAAATGCCTGGTAAATCAATCAGTTCGGCAATGTGGCCACCGATTAATATTTTCGCACTCATCAAATCTACCGTAATCCCAGGCCAGTTTCCAACTCGTGCTGATGCACCGCTGATGCGGTTGAATAGGGTAGATTTTCCCGTATTGGGCATTCCTAATAACGCAATGCGCTTCATGAAATACTAACTTGAATGCGTGCCGCCTCGGTGCCGCGTAAAATGACATCGGTAGTGCCTAAGCGCACATGAAGTGGCCCATTGAAATTCGCGCGGCGGATAATGCTCAAGGGTTTTCCTACACGAAACCCCAGTGCAGATAAGCGATGAAATAGCGACTCTTCAGCCTCTA
The DNA here is from genome assembly GCA_002429455.1 of Methylotenera sp. UBA6020. Lineage (GTDB taxonomy): Bacteria > Pseudomonadota > Gammaproteobacteria > Burkholderiales > Methylophilaceae > Methylotenera. Next base: position 4,823 of record DIZU01000130.1, read on the forward strand.
TCGCTGCAATGACTGCCCGTTGACCTATTTGTAGTTGAGATAGAAATCGCATTGAATTAAATATGAGTACCTAAAATAAACGCACAATATAAATACATAAATGATAACTATTCTTATTATCTCATAAATTTTTGATTAAGTGCGATTCTGCATAGTGAATATCATGAGGTGCTGCTTCAAATACAAAAGGCCCAAAATATGGGCCTTTTGATAACAATTTACAATAATCTCTAATGGTTATTTAGAGATATCGACCTTAGCTTTGCTACGTAAATCAGCCATCATCTTCTCTAAATTGCGTTGCTGTATATTTTTTTGCAAGCCATCTTTTACTTTATCGTAGGCAAGCGGTTGTGACGGACGAGTCTCAACCAGTTTAATTACGTGCCAGCCGAATTGCGTTTGTACTGGGGTGCTGGTAACTGCGCCTTTTTGCAGGCCAGCAACTGCATCACTGAATGGTTTTACCATTGTGGCTGGAGAGAACCAACCTAAATCGCCACCTTTTTCTTTTGAGCCTGGATCTAAAGATTTTTCTTTAGCAATTTTTGCAAAATTTCCGCCTTTGCCAAGTTGTGCAATGATGTCCTTTGCTTCAGCTTCCGTCTTAACTAGAATATGCTGTGCGCTAAATTCTTTGTCACCGTAGGCTTTTTTATACTGCTCATAGGCGGCCTTAGTGTCGGCATCTGAAATAGGATTTTTCTTTACGAAATCTTGTAAGAACGCGCTGGTTAGCAGTTCGCGGCGTGAAAGCTCTTCGCGTGCAACGTAATCAGGTTGTTTATCCAGCCCTAGTTTTTGAGCTTCTTGATAGACAAGTTCAGAATCAACTAATTTGTTGATGATCGCTTCTTTGACCGGTGCGTCGACTTTTTGACCACGTGCTGTAGCATCTTTAGCGATGTAATCATAAACCGATTGTTTGATTTGTTTGCCGTTGACCGTTGCCACTGCATCAGCTGCGAATGCAGAAGGCGCTAAGGATAAAATGGCGACAGCGATTAATGTTTGGGTAAATTTCATGCAAAAATCCCTCAAGGTTAATAATAGGTGGTTAATTGAACAGTTACTTATTGTCGGATTTGTTTACAGCGTACCTTACTGCAATTCATCGGGGGTAAATGCCTGAATGCTCAACGCATGAATTTGTTTAGGAATAAGGTCACTAAGGATTTGATAAATAAGGCGATGTCGCATTATCTGCGATTTTTCACGAAAATGCGAGCTTGTCATTTTAAGCTTAAAATGACTGCCACCACCATTGCCTTGGTGTCCGGCATGCATGGCACTCTCGTCTATAATTTCGAGTGCAGTTGGCTCCAAACATTGTAAGCGGTTGTTGATTTCTTCAAGTAAAGTCATTGTTAGTTAGGCAGCGTTTTTCTAAAAGGTTTCACAATAACGTGTTGATAGACGCCTGCGATGACAAACGGGTCATTATTTGCCCACTCTGTTGCTTCTGCTAAGTTTGAAAATTCTGCCACAATCAGGCTACCAGTAAAACCAGCAGGTCCCGGGTCGGTGCTATCAATGGCAGGGAAAGGGCCCGCAAGCAATAAGCGCCCAGCCTCTTGTAGCGCTTGCAGCCTGCTTAAATGATCTGGGCGGGCGCTTAAGCGCTTATCTAAGCTATTCGGCGAGTCTTCCGCCATAATCGCGTACCACATTACTCAATATCTCCCTTGGTATCTTCTTTGACCAAGTGTTTGCTGAGTAATAATGTCTGCAACACGATAAACACAAAGAGGATGCCGGTGATGCCGAACAGTTTGAAGTTTACCCAAGCATCTTGCGAATAATTAAAGGCCACGTAGAGATTTAAGAAGCCTAATGCCAAAAATAATGCGGCCCAAGCTAAGTTAAGTTTTGACCAAACCGTATCAGGGAGGCTGATTTGTTTTTCCATCATGCTGCGCATGGGGTTTTTTTTGAAAATAAATTGCGCGCCGACTAAGCTGATCGCAAATAGCCAATATAAAACTGTCGGTTTCCATTGTATAAACGTGGGGTCTTTTAGTAATAAAGTCGCGCCGCCGAACACTGTGATAATCACGCCGCTGATGAGCAGCATTTTATCAACTATGCCATGACGGATTTTGCTGTAAATAATTTGTGCCACCGTGGCTACCATCGCGACCGCGGTTGCCGTGTAAATGCCAAAAAATTTAAAAGCTATAAAAAATAAAATAACTGGAAACAAATCAAACAAAAACTTCATATCAGGTCTCAAAGAATATTGCGTATAAAGTTGTTAGGTGATGGCGCATAATATAGGACAACTTTATATAAAATAAATGGCGTCAACACAGTTGATAACAATGCTTTAGACTAAGGCGCTATTTTGCTATGATTGATGTTGTGTCGCAAGGCGTAATTTTCAAGCTGTTTTTCAGGTTTTTCTAATTTAAGTTTCTTTAGGGTTTGATTGAGTTCATGTCTTTAACCGCCAATACTTTGAATGTTGCTTTAACTATTGATTTACATTCGCATTCCAATATCTCGGATGGTCTGTTAACGCCAGTTGAGTTGGTTGAGCATGCGGCCAAGCATCATGTTAATGTTTTAGCCTTGACTGACCACGATGATACTGGCGGCTTAGGCATCGCAGAAATAGAAGCTAAACGTTTGGGTTTGCAGCTGATTAAAGGTGTGGAAATTTCTGTGACATGGAAAAAACGCACCATACATATCGTGGGTCTAAAAATTGATCCTGAGCATCCTCCATTAAAATCGGGCTTAGCCGCTATTCGCGCTGGTCGCCATGTTCGCGCAGCAGGAATGGCTGCTGGCTTAGATAAAGTAGGTATCATGGGTAGCCTGGAAGGTGCTTACCAGTATGCACAAGAAGGTATTATCAGCCGCACGCACTTTGCACGGTTTTTGGTAAATAGTGGCGTTGCTAAAGACAATAAAGCCGTGTTCAAAAATTATCTGGTTAAAGGAAAGCCAGGCTATTTCGAACATCAGTGGGCAAGTCTGGAAGACGCCGTGAGTTGGATTGTTGGTAGTGGCGGGATGGCGGTCATTGCGCATCCTGGCCGGTATGACTTAGGCCGAACCAATATGTTGTTACTATTGGAGGAGTTTAGGGCATTGGGCGGAGAAGCTATTGAAGTGGTGACTGGTAGCCATACGGTAGATCAGTACCTTGAGTTTGCAAAATACGCACATCAGTTTGGCCTAAAATCGTCTCAGGGTTCAGATTATCATGGTAAAGGCATTAGCTTTATGGAAATGGGACGTTTGCCTGCGCTACCGAGTAATTGCATCCCAGTTTGGCAGAACTGGGTTGAAACAAAGTCCCCAGCAGTTAAGTCTGGTGAGTCATTACAGTAGAGTTAGCGAACAAAATGCCAGCTAATAAACACGCCAAAAACAATAGACACAGCAAGCATACGGATAATATAACCAGAACCGAGCATGGCACAATTTTTTAATATCAATCTAGATAACCCACAAGCGCGCCTCATTCTGCAAACGGCTGACATATTGCGTAGCGGTGGTGTGATTGCTTACCCGACAGATTCAGGTTATGCATTGGGTTGCATGTTAGGCAATAGTGATGCGCAAGCGCGTATTCGTCAGATTCGTGGCGTAGATGACCAGCATTTATTTACCCTGATTTGTCGCAATTTAAGTGAGTTGGGCAATTATGCCATCGTCAGCAATAGCCAGTTTCGCTTGCTTAAGGCCAATACCCCAGGCGCTTACACTTTTATTTTGCAGGCAACACGTGAGGTGCCACGAAAACTGCAACACCCAAAACGTAACGCAGTCGGCATTCGTGTGCCACAACATGTCGTAGTGCAAGCGATATTAGAGGCTATAGATGCACCATTGTTAAGTATGACGTTGCCTTTGGCCGATGATGAGGCAGTGTTAAGCGAGGCATGGGAAATTCGCGATAGACTGGAACGTGTGGTTGAATTAGTCATTGACGTTGGGCATTGCGTAGCGGGTGCAACATCCGTGATTGATTTAACCGGTGAAGTGCCGGCTTTAATTCGCGCAGGGCAGGGCGACTTGACGCCTTTTGGGCTTGCCTAGGCTAGGCATTGTCATCCTGCCAGATAATCACTATATAACAT
>DIZU01000170.1:0-5213 GCA_002429455.1 Methylotenera sp. UBA6020
ACCAGTGGCTAGTAAGCATCACGCGCAAGCTACGCAATAATTTTTATTTATATCTAAGTGCCCTGCTCACGGTACTGGTGCTGCTTGATGCCGGCCTGTTTCATGTGGGCGAAAATATGCGTGATCGCGCTTTTGATTTTATGGTGAAAAACCGTATTGTCGTGCCAAAGCCAGACGCTGATATAGTAATTGTTGATATTAACGAGGCCTCACTGAGCGCTATGGCAAAAGAGTATGGTCGCTGGCCGTGGCCACGCCAAGTATTTGGTGAGTTTGTAGAAAACATTGAAGCCCAGCAACCAAAAGCGATTGTATTTGACATTTTGTTCAGTGACGCTGATGTTTATAACCCTGACAGCGATGCCTACTTTAACGATGTGATTGCTGGAACTAACAACACGTTTTTCCCAATGTTACGCTTATCTGAAGCCAGTGATGATTTAAGCAAAATTACACCAGATATGATTCCTGGGATTAAACGTATGCCACAAGATGCCAATCAGCCAGCCACTGAGTTGGCTAAAAAGCCCATTGCGGTAGTATTGCCACATTTTGATGCTGCGTTAAATTCCAAGCATCTAGGCACACATAATATCTATCCAGATGCAGATGGCATTGTGCGCGAATACAAGCTTTGGCGTGATGAAAATGGTTGGCGCCTTCCATCGTTGCCTTTGGTGGTGGGTGATTTTGCACAAATGCATGCATTTCCGCTACCGCAAGACATGCTCATCAACTGGCGAGGCAAACCATTTACGTACCAATTTGCCACCTTTAGCGATGTCTATACAGACATGGCAAGCAAAGTGAAGAAACGTGCGCCAAATGAGTTTGCTAACAAAATTGTAATTATCGGCTCTACCGCACCGTCACTTTTTGACCTAAAAGCCACCGCCATGGCCAAGGCACATCCCGGCGTAGAAATTTTAGCCACCGCCATTGATAACATAAAACATAACGATTATTTACATGTATGGCGTGGGAAAACACCTTATATACTAATAAGCTTATTATTGATCTGGCTCACTGCGTTTGCGTTTTACCGCAATGTAGACCGCGACAAAGTGACTACCATATTCAGCAGCAGCCAAATAGGCTTGCTAACGCTTTCGTACCTTGCCATTAACTTTACCAATACTTATTTAGACATTACAGGGCCAATCACTTGGGCCGTAATGTACTTTAGTGTGGCAAAAATATATGCCCTTGCCAACGATCGTGCTATGCAGCGTTTGTTAGCTAATGATATTGAATCTGGCAAAAAAGGTGCAGCGGTATTATTGATGCCGATTATGATTGAAAATAAAGAATCATTCAGTGACGGCATGTTAAAAAAAGTACAACATAAGATTGAGCGACATCTTCAAATGCCTGCCACTGTTGAATTTTTGAAAGGCACGCAAAGTGGCATTTGGGGCTTATTTGGCGACATGATCACGGTGAGCTGGGCGTACTCCAAGAATGATGCAGCAGCGGCTGCAAAAGTCATGCAAGATGCCAACCAATTAGGACTACAATTAAAAACGTTGCTGCAAAACACTGGTATGCCTGATGGTACTGCCGTGCGTTACATACAGCATCTTGGCACACTCAATGCTGACAAACCGATGGATAGTCAATGGCGCGGCTTGTTTGCACAGGCCATTATCAAATTAGATATTTTAGAAAGAGACCAACCATCATGAAAAGATTAAAACACATACTCATTGCGGCGAGCTTTCTGCCCATGCTATATGCTGGACTAAGCATCGCCGCTGAAACTGGCAGCGCGCTTAAAAATGACAGCATGCGCTTTGAGCCGTTTGCTGATGCTAAAGTGACCGGTAGCTTAAGTCGCGGTGACACCCTTGAAATACTGAAAAAACAAGGCGCTTGGTTGCAGGTTAAAACCAAAAAAACCACGGGCTGGGTACATTTACTGTCTGTAAAACGGGGTAGTGCCAGTTCCAGCAATCAAGTTGCCGGCGTATTAGCAGCGGCAAATGGTCGTGCTGGCACGGGCCAAGTGGTCTCCACTACAGGCATTCGTGGTTTGAGTGAACAAGAACTCAAAGCCGCTAAATTTAACGAAACTGAAATCAAAACACTGGAAGGCTATACCTTAAGTGCTGAACAAGGTCGTAAATTTGCCGCCGCCGGTGACTTAAAAACAGTGGCGTTCCCGACCTTAAAAGCACCAGAAGGAGTTTCAAAATGAGAACTTCCATGAGCGCTTTGAAGAAAATTGCAATGCATAAAAATCTCTTTATTTCTGCACTACTTGCCAGCTTACTTGGTAGCCTAAACTTACCTGCTGCGGCTTTTGATTTAACAGGCGCGCTGAAAGATGCGGTAGAAAAGCAAATAGATCAGAAAACAGACCAAAAAACAGATACACCGCCATCTACCGGCACCACACCAGCTAGCACTGCGGCCTCATCTGCGAAGGCATCCCGACCTTCTATTAACTGGAAAAACCCAAGTAAAGAAGAAGAAATTGCTTTAGGTCGCGAAATTACCGGCAATTTACTGGGTGCCGCCCCGTTGGTAAAAGACGCCGCTTTACAAAAATACGTCAACTCAGTGGGTCGCTGGGTTGCATCGCAGTCAGATCGTCCAGATTTACCTTGGCGTTTTGGCGTGATTGATAGTGACGATTTGAATGCATTTGCAGCACCTGGTGGCTATGTGGTGGTCACCAAAGGTTTGTATCGCAAACTCGCTAATGAAGCGCAACTGGCTGGCGTACTCGGCCATGAAATCGGCCATGTAGTAAAAAAACACCAGCTTAAAGTTCTGCAAAAACAACAACTATTAAATATAGGCGCAAATTTTTTGAGTGACAAATTTGCTAAAGATAACAAACTTGCCAGCAAAGCCATTGGTAGTGGCGCTGAAATTAGCGCCCGTAGTTTAGATAAAAGCGCAGAGTATGAAGCTGACCGATTAGGGGTAAGTTACGCTACGCGAGCAGGCTATGAACCTTTTGGTCTGGCTGACGTGTTGCAAACGTTAGGTCAAACGAACAAAAATGATAGCAGCGTTGCGTTACTGTTCAAAACACATCCGCTGCCTGATGATAGATTAGCGGCGTTGGGTGATGCGGTAGGTAGCAAATTAGACAATATTAAAAATGGTAAAACGCTAGAAAATAGATTTTATCAACTCAAGAACTAACTTTTGCATTTAGCAATTGAATAATTTGACTAAAACAATACAACGCATAGAAACCTGTCCTGTGGTTTCTATGCGGTTCTTCACAAACGAGTTTTAAACATTATCTTAAAATAACATTATCGATCAATATGTTAAGTTGTGGATAGCGGCATTAATTCACTGATTAAATACTAATTCTATTGTGACATATCGTCAATTGAGCGAAAATAAAAAAGCCATTGCACTACAAAGATTGCTAATCAAAACTGGATTCTTGCTTCATTATTAGCAAAGTAAAATCAATCGAGGAGCGCGTCATGCAATATCAAATTGATACTTTTCTATTATCGCTTAATCAATTTTGGCAACAAGTCGCTACGTTTTTTCCAAAACTCCTTGCCGTGATCGTTATATTATTTTTTGGCTGGTTGATGGCTAAAGTGGCACGGATTGCTGCAAAACGCTTCTTAAAGTTGGTTAAATTTGATCAGTTTTCGGGTAAATCAGGTCTGGAATCGTTTCTAAAAAATGACGATTTTGATGTATCACTGAGCGGCATCATCAGCCAAGTAATCTATTGGTTGGTGATTTTACTATTTGTGATCACAGGGGCTAATGCACTAGGACTTACCGATGTAGCCGTCATGCTCAATCACCTTGCCAACTACCTACCAAAAATTATCGTGGCTATTGTCGTGTTGATATTTGGTACTTTGTTGAGTCGCTTTATTAATCGCTTGGTTTTTGCGTGGCTGCATAGCATCAAATTTGAAGGCGCGCTAACCATTAGTACGTCTGCAGAATATCTGGTACAGATATTTGCATTATTTGTTGCACTGGAGCAGTTAGATATTGGCACTCAATTACTCACCGCACTATTTATCATCATGTTTGGCGCGGTGTTCCTTGCACTTGCCATCGCTTTTGGTCTTGGTGGTAAAGAATGGGCTGCCAAGATTATTAACGAAAGACAAAAGAAATAAATTCATCACACAAGTGCCATGCCACTTTGTTTACATGTGAATGAAGGGTAATGACGCTCAATGCTATATTAAGTCCCTAGCACGTAATTCCGCTTTGATATAAGCATAATAGATAGGAGCCGCTACAATGCCAGGCAAGCCAAAAGCGGCTTCCATGCACAGCATGGCTATCAACAACTCCCAGGCACTTGCGTGAATTTGACCACCTACAATGCGTGCATTCAAAAAGTACTCAAACTTATGAATAACTATTAAATAGACCAAGGAGCCAATTGCCACACTCAATGACTGACTCAAACTCACAACCACAATGATCGTGTTGGAAATTAGATTTCCGATCACGGGAATCAAGCCCACCACAAATGTAATCGTGATCAGGGTCTTAACGAGCGGCAGATGAACACCCATTAAAGGTAAAACTATCGTCAAATAAATTGCCGTGAAAAAAGTATTGATCGCAGCAATGCGCAACTGCGCGAATACCACACGTCTGAAAGCATTGCCAAACAAACTGCTGCGCCCAGCCAATGCACGTGCAAACGGCTTAAAGTGATCCATGCCTACGGCATCACGCAACGCCAACATACCGCCTATCACGATCCCGATTAAGATGTGTGCGGTAGCACGGCCGGCTTCTTTACCAACCACTTGCAACTCATCTGCATGTGTACGTAGCCAGAGGGTTGCCTGCTCCTTAAAAGTAATGGCATCCGCTGGCAAATGCTCAAGTAACCAACTAGGCAAAATTTTGCGTGAGTCTTCAAGAATCTGCGCCATTTTTGCCAACAGCACGGTAATACTGCCGGCATCTGATCTTAAAAAAGCAACTAAGCCTAGACTAGCAAGCACTAACAGGCTGACAACGACAGCGACTAGAATACCCACTGCCCACAGTTTTGAACGATTGCTAGGATGCTTACTTGGAAAGCGACGTGCAATGTAAGGGGTCATGATATGCACTAGCTCATACACCAACAAACCAGCTAGCAACGCGGGTAGTAAGTGAAACATCAGTACAAAAAACAAAGCAACGGCCGTTAAAACCCAAGCCAATATTTCATAGACAGATGGTGATGGCACTTGCGTTTTTCTTAT
>DIZU01000170.1:5418-8681 GCA_002429455.1 Methylotenera sp. UBA6020
TTATCATATTAATCTTAAGATATTAAGTTGAATATTTACGTTATGCGAATTGAATCGTGAATTGCATGATGAAATGGTTGAGCTATTATAAAGTTCGTTAATTTGTTATCCATGCAACTGAAAGCGGTTTATGAAATTTGCCGCCTCGTGTACGGGCAACGATAACACCAAATCAATCTGCTCGTTAAATGCTTTAGCTAGAATACTACCATTACACTTGGCTAATGATTTAGTCAATAAATCCATTTGTTTATAGTGAATCTTTAATTCGATGGTTTGCATTTCAACAAACGTACATATTTTTGCTGCATCCAGTGCAAGCTTGGCTGTGCCGCCATAGGCGCGTGCTAATCCACCAGTGCCTAAATTAATACCGCCATAATAACGGATGACAGCCACACATACATTAATCAAATCACGGCCTTCAATCAACTTCAACACTGGCATGCCAGCCGTGCCGGACGGCTCGCCTGCGTCTGAAAAACGCGGAACGATACCCTGCTCCGTTTTGATACGAAAAGCATAAGCCAAGTGATGTGCGTTTTGATGCTGATTAGCAAACGCCCGTAATGCCATGCCTACTGCACGCTCATCTGCGCAGTGAACAGCCATTGCAATAAAGCGCGATTTGGTAATGGTTTGCTCGGCAAAGCCTGCTTGTGAAATAACGATCAATTAATTAAGACCCGTAATATTACCTGCCTGATTAACGTTAATGCGCTCGCTGGCGGGTCGTTTTGGCAAACCAGGCATGGTCATCATGTCGCCGCAGATCGCCACAATAAACTCTGCACCGCGTGACAATCTTAATTCACGCACCTGCAATACATGCCCGGTTGGCGCACCACGCAAAGTCGGGTTTGATGAAAACGAATATTGAGTTTTGGCGATGCATACAGGGTAATGACCAAAGTTTTTCTCTAACTCCATCAGCGTTAATTGCGCGGTAGCGGACAACTCAACATCACTTGCACCATATATTTTTTGGGCAATCGTTTGAATTTTCCGCAATAACGACCACTCATTTTCATATAAAAACTTGAAGCTATCTGATGAATGCTCTGCTGTTTTTTCAATGACATTTAATACCTCAGTTGCCAACGCTTTGGCGCCTGCCCCACCCTGCGCCCAATGCTTGCAGACAATAACTTTCACGCCGATATTTGCAGTTTCTGCTTGTAGCAATGCAATTTCAGCATCGGTATCACTGGCAAAATGATTCACCGCAACAACAACCTGCAAGCCAAAGTGCTGCTGAAGGTTTTCTACATGCTTATGTAAATTGGCCATGCCTAACTTTAAGGCAGATAAATTTTCTTCATTTAACGCTTTAACCTCAGCACCACCGTGATATTTTAGCGCACGCACCGTAGCCACTAGTACAACGGCAGCAGGCTGCAAGCCTGTTTTTCTACACTTGATATCAATAAATTTTTCGGCGCCCAAGTCTGCACCAAAACCTGCTTCAGTCACCACAAAATCAGCCAGCTTCAACGCCGTTCTGGTCGCAATTACAGAATTACAACCGTGTGCGATATTGGCAAATGGCCCGCCATGCACAATCGCCGCGGTATGTTCTAACGTCTGCACTAAATTAGGTTGAAATGCATTTTTTAATAGCACAGTCATTGCACCTTCGGCTTGCAAATCACTTGCCAGCACAGGCTGCTGTGCAGTTGTCAGGCCAATTTGAATATTGCCTAGACGGGTCCGCAGGTCCTCAAGAGACGTCGCCAGACAAAATATCGCCATCACTTCACTGGCTACGGTAATATCAAATCCGGTTTGTCTTTCATAGGGTTTCGCATCCTTAGCGTTACTATTGAGCGTAATGTGACGCAAAGCACGATCATTCATATCCATGCAGCGCCGCCAAGTGATGCTCGCCAGGTCAATGTTGAGCGCATTACCATGATGAATATGGTTATCAATCAAAGCTGCGAGTAAGTTATTGGCACTACTAATCGCATGAAAATCACCAGTAAAATGCAGATTAATATCTTCCATCGGCACCACTTGTGAATATCCACCACCCGTTGCACCGCCCTTTAAACCAAACACAGGGCCTAGCGAAGGCTCACGCATGCAGACCATGGCTTGCTTACCAGAATCGACCAACAGTTGATTAAGTGCATCGGCCAGCCCGATTGTCGTTGTCGTTTTACCCTCACCGGCTGGTGTTGGGCTAATTGCTGTCACTAAAATCAGTTTGCCATCCGCTTGATGTTGCAGGTTTTGAATACAAGTAGGGCTAAGTTTGGCAATGTGATGCCCATAAGGAATCAAATCATCGGCCTTTAGGTTGAGGCGTGCTGCAATCGTTGCAATCGACTGCAACGTTGCGGCTTGTGCGATCTGAATATCACTAAGCATTGTAGAGTTCCATTATTTGTATGTTTTCACGCTTGTTGTATTACGCTATTTTTGCAGGGTTTGCAAACGAAGGTTGCGAACCAAATATTCATAACCGTGAGCAAATACACATCGATTTGCATACCCTACGCTTGCTAGCGCATATTGTTGCGCATTCGACTAAATGCATCTTCATAAAAATCCATGCATTTAATTGCATATCTCAATTCTATATTTCTTAATCTCATCGAAAACATATTGTTTGATTTCAATAAATAATCTTGTTTACAGTCCAAATCTGAAATCGCAGTACTCAAAGTCAAATCCAGTGCTGAACTTCTATCTTCTATATAAACCTTTTCTAAATTATCTCCAATTATTGGGAGTTTTCTTAATGTTTCTAATTTCACAGACACAATTGCGTCTAAATTTTCTCCGTAGTTTGAACACTTTGCATCTGATAATTTTTTATATTCAAATTCAAAAATAGCTTTGCTTGCGTCATATATATGAGAAAACAGGATTGGCAAAATCCTTAATACTCTTATCGCCATTCTCTTTCATATTTTTTAGAAGTACGATAAAAAATATCAAATAGAGATTAAAAACCCAATACTCAAATGCAGCATCAGCAATGCTAATACTTTCTGCTTTATCACCTTCGTCTGTTGTTTCTTTATTTGTTGTTTTAATCCACTCTAAAAGTCTTTTGGCGGATTTTATTGATTCATCAACGCACAGTTCTGCTAAATTCATAGCTTCACTTTCGTTGATCTGTTTACTAAAAGGATTTTTTGATTTTGATTTGAAAATTGAAAACATTTCAATTGCCTTAATATAATATTGCATTTGAACTGGGTATTTCTTTAACAAATAAAAACCACATAAGCTCGCTTAGCAAGCGTAGGGTC
>DIZU01000170.1:8733-10494 GCA_002429455.1 Methylotenera sp. UBA6020
CAAGCGTAGGGTGGGCAAATGTTGCCCACCGTTCATGTTAAAATAACATGGTTAATTATCACGACCAAACTACAAATCACCCCTGCTCGCTTTATCCATAATTTCCAACAAGATTGTTTCTAGTTCTTGTGCCGACTTTTGAGCGCGTAACGTAGGATTTTTAATGCTTTGCAAGTCAAATGTTGGGCGTGCTAACGCAATAAATAGTTTTAGTTTTTTATTAACATCTGGTTTTTCATAAATGGCAATGCGGCACGGCACAAAGACTAAAAACTCTGGATGATCCAGCATAATATCGGTGCCTAAGCTCAAGTTGCAAAAGCTATGCACTTCTTTGATACCTTGCGGATCAACGCCACGTTTTTGAATATGCTCACCAATTGGAAAATTAGCGGGATTCACAAAGTTCTTACCTTCACTCACGCTTTTCAGGCTGTCCACAACATCTTGGTAGCTCACACCTTCATGTACAGGCAACTCGTAAATGGCTGTACTAGAGTCAATAGCTGGCATTCCTGACCGAACTTTACCTATAAGCGCTGGATTGCTTGCACTTGCCGGCTTATCGGCATCTGGTTTAACTGCACCTGGGATAACAGCGCTACAAGCCGTCATCACTAACAACAAGGCCAAGATTACAATATGTCTATGCATGAATAAAGCTCCAATTTTCACAACACAATTATCTGCTTATTTTGAGTGTGCAACTGTTTTAAGTGCAGCATTTACCGCATCACGATTAAAGTGTGGGGCGATTAATTCAATGAATCCATACATGTACCCTCGTAAAAATGCATCTTTACGCACGCCTAAATAAGTAGTGCTATCGGGGAACAAATGGCTCACATCTATCATGGCTAAATGTGTATCACGTTCGGGGTCATACGCCATATTGGCTAATAAACCTACGCCTAACCCTAATGTCACATAGGTTTTAATCACGTCGGCATCAATTGCGGTGAGTACAACATTGGGTGACAGCCCGGCATCACTAAACACTTTTGACACCAAGGTACCACCCGTAAAGGCAAAGTCATAAGTAATCAACGGGTAAGCGGCCAATTTTTCCAGGGTGAGCGTGCCGTCTGCTAACAACGGGTGACCGTGCGGCACCACCACACAACGATTCCAGTGATAACAAGGCAGGCATAATAAGCTTTCAAAGCTGCTAATCGCTTCTGTTGCAATACCAATATCGGCCTCTCCGCTTGCCACCTGCTCGGCTACTTGCTTAGGATTACCCTGGTGAATATTCAACTTGACCTGCGGATAATTGACCATAAATGCTTTGACGGCTGCGGGTAGCTTATAGCGCGCCTGTGTATGTGTTGTAGCAATGGTCAATGTCCCAGTCTCAACATTACTGAATTCATCACCTACCCGTTTAATGTTCTCCACATCAAGAATCACCTTCGCTGCTAATGCCAATATTTGTGCACCTGGTTCCGTGATACCCGTCAGACGTTTACCGTTGCGCTGAAAAATTTGCAGTCCGAGCTCATCTTCAAATAGCTGAATCTGCTTGCTGACACCGGGCTGTGAGGTATATAACGCTTCAGCAGCACTGGTAATATTAAGGCCATGGCGCGCCACCTCATGCAAGTAACGTAACTGGTGTAGCTTCATATTCGTGTCATCTCTTAATAAACAGTCTTATATAATTAAAACCTATAAATATAGAATAACATATTCTTAAATTAAGTTATTAATAACTGATATAGTGCGCAGTCTTGCGTTTAATCGCGCTAATTTACGAATACT
>DIZU01000046.1 GCA_002429455.1 Methylotenera sp. UBA6020
ACTCAATTTCTGTTGCTTTTTTTTTATTCGATCCCGTCAAAAAGTCTGTCAATCTACCCCCGCCGTTAAAGCCTCCTGCTTGAATTGATGTTATTGGGGTCTAAAGCCCCGGCTCGTCATATTTAAGTTTTTAGGAGAGCGTCATGATCACCCCGCTATCGGCTAATAAGCCATTATACGGTTGCCTGCCATTTGGTTTTCTATTGCTATTGGCATTGTCTTTAACTGCAGGTTCTGCAAACGCTGAACAAACACTCACATTAACCGAAGCCATTCAATTGGCAACACAAAACCAGCCCTTGCTGCAATCACTGGATGATGCAGCGACTTCATCACGCCAGGCTGCCATTGCAGAAGGCCAATTGCCAGATCCAAAAGTTAAATTTGGCGTGATCAATCTGCCAGTTACGACCAGTGATGCGTTTAATGTTAACCGTGATGACCAAACCGCGGTCAATATTGGCATCTCGCAAGATATGATTCCGCTTAAAAAGCGTGAAGCAGCTGCCAATCGCATGGAAGCGGAAGCGGATCAATTCCATACCGAACAGATCGCCACCGCCAGAACCATCGAACGCGATGTTGCGCTAGCTTGGCTAGATGCGTTTGAGGCACAGCGCAAATCTGAACTTTATCAACGCATCATGAATGAAATGGCTGCCGAACAAAAAGTCCTGATCTCCCGCGTAAGTTCTGGTGGAGCCCAAACCAGCGAAGTCTTGCGACTAGACAGTCAATTATCAATGACTACGGATAAGCGTCTAACTGCTCAGCGTGATGAGCGTAAAGCCCGAGCCGCCTTGGCGCGTTGGATAGGGTCGGCTTCATCGCGTTCAATCTCATCCGAGCTGCCAGTGATGACGAATAGCTTAAATCGCGATGCGGCTGTTACTGGCATCGAAAATCACCCAATGTTACAAAATGCGCATCAAACCGAAAAAGTTGCGCAACTTGATGCGGATCGAGCGCAAGCTGATCTGCAAAGAAACTGGAGCTGGGAAGTCGGCTATGGCAAACGCTTTGCTGATCGCAGCGACATGCTGAGCTTTCAGGTGGCAATTGATCTGCAATTGGACAGAGCCAATCGGCAGGATAGGCGCACTGCAGAAAAACTGGTGCTAGTTGAAAAGGCGCGCAAATTGACCGAAGATAAGCGACGTGAATTATCAGCAGAGTTAGATGGTGCGCTTGCCGATGCTGAAGCGGCAGAAGCGCGTGATAACGAGCACCAATCAAGGCTCATCCCCAATGCTCAAGCCAGATTAAGCCTGGCTCAAGCCGCCTATACGGCAGGTAAACAACCACTTAGTGAAGTATGGCTAGCCCGTCGAGACCTTCTGGATGTGGAACTGGACCATTGGGCCATTCTCACCGATCGCCAACGTGCCGCAGTGAAAATCGACTATTTTCTGAACGGCAATCGTCTATTTAAGGAGCATCAATAATGAAAAATACACCCTTTGCAGCAATCGCTATCACGCTTACTTTATTGGCTATTACCGCGTGTTCTAAACATGAAGACAACACGGCACCAATGCCTAAAACCAACGATGCCATACAAAAAACTATGCCGGAACCAATATCCATGCCAGAGAAAGAACATCAAGTAGCAACGCCTAATCCGGCGGAGGCTAAGTTAAGTAATGTAGTACAAGATAACAGTGGCAAAACCGTGCTTTATTGGTACGACCCGATGGTGGCAGATAAACATTTCGATAAACCGGGTAAATCACCTTTTATGGACATGCAATTAGAGCCTAAGTATGCCGAAGGCGGCCAACCATGAGGCGACTCCATGTAGTGGTGATTATTGTACTGATTGGATTATGTTTAGCCTTGGCCGCCGGTTTGGGCTGGTTTTTTGGGCAAAAAAATAGTAAGCCGACTACACCTGAAACTCAGGTTAAAACTATGCCAAACAAGGCAGCCAACAGCAACGGTGTTATTCAAGACAGCAGCGGTAAAACCGTACTCTATTGGTATGACCCAATGACGCCCGGTCAAAAATTTGATAAACCGGGCAAGTCGCCATTTATGGATATGCAATTAGAACCTAAATACGCGAATGAAGGCGATGGCGACGGTGGTATTAGTGAAGGCAATAGCGACAATAGTAGCGTAGCGATTTCATCACAAACTGCGCAAAACTTGGGCATCCGACTTGAAAAAGTCGAAACCAGAGGTTTTGGTGAATCACTGTCAGCTATTGGGCGCATTGAGCCGGATGAACGACGCTTTTATGCAGTACAAACTCGCATACCCGGATTTGTAGAACGATTGTTAGTGCGTGCTGTGGGAGACCCTGTGCTTAAAGGTCAGAAAATTGCTGAAATCTATGCCCCGGAATTACTGGCTGCACAGCAGGAATATTTGGCGTTGCTGGAGTTGAATAAGATTGATGGTGACGGCTCACTTAAACAAGCGGCTCGCAACCGTCTTAAACTATTGGGCATGTCTGAAGGTGAAGTGACAACCATCACTAAAACCGGTAAATCCAACCCGCGCTTTGGTATTTACGCACCTAGTTCTGGCGTGCTCACCGAACTAGGTGTTCGTGAAGGTGGGCAGCTCATGCCGGGGGCTTCTCTGATGCAAATTTCTGATCTGTCGCAAGTCTGGCTGATTGCAGAAGTACCAGAACGTGATGCAGCCAGATTGAAGCCGGGGATTGCCGCAGAGGTACAGTTACAAAGTCTGCCCGGTGAAGTGTTTAAGGGTAAGGTCGGTTATCTTTACCCAATGTTGAATGACGCTTCGAGAACCTTGCAGGTACGGATTGAATTGCCTAATAAAGGCAATCGTTTACGGCCGGGCATGTATGCCAACATCGCGTTTACCGGGCAAAACCATGACGCCTTATCCGTTTCAACCGAAAGCATTATTGCGACAGGTAAGCGCAAAATTGTGATTGTAAAAGTCGCACATGGTTATCGCCCGGTGGAGATTGAAACTGGGCAAGAACACGATAGCTACACTGAAATTTTGCAAGGCTTGGCTGAAGGCGAGGAAGTCGTCGCTTCAGGGCAGTTCTTGATTGATTCCGAAGCTTCGTTATCCGGCGTTCTCGCAAGGCTTTCCAAAGAAGATCAAGCCCATCCAGCTGCGACTATAGATGGGATGAATGGACTACCGGCGGATGTTAACAAGAATATGCCGAATAAAACCTCTGAAACAATGCCAAAAGGTCGTGGCAAAGTCATTGATATCGATGCCAAGTCAGGCAAAGTCACACTGGCTCATGAACCGATTGCACAGCTGGACTGGCCGGCAATGACCAT
>DIZU01000195.1:0-1796 GCA_002429455.1 Methylotenera sp. UBA6020
AAGTGTCAACTTATTTCAGGACGGGTCATCAGCCTAACAAACAAGCCCTCATATGCGGGCTTTTTGTTAGGCTGAATTAATGCAGCGACATCCGCTTTAAGGTCTCATCTTTATCGATGAATTTATGTTTGAGTGCACCCGCGACGTGAATCGCGATCACCACTAATATTACAATGCCAATCAATTCATGAGAGCTTTCAAAAAAATCGCGTACTGGTTTATTGTCTGTGCCAGGGATGAAATTTAAGCCAAACCATTTAACGCCGTATTTACTATAAGCCGACATAATCAGGCCGGTCAAAGGCACCGCTACCATGAGTAGATAGAGCAAGTGATGCGTGCCATTCGCCAGTTTCTTTTCCCATGCTTTGTATGCGCTTAACAATGCTGGCGGACGGTGCGTGATGCGCCATAAAATACGCAATGCAATAAGCGCAAAGATGGTGATGCCGAATGATTTATGTAGATTGAAGTAGAAGTTACGAGGACTGATTGCTTCAGCAGATTGCCAAGTATAAATACCCCAGTCGAATAAGTCATAAGCCATTTGTTTAGGCGCTTCTTTAGGCAAGTCGGTCATATACCAACCCAAGAAGAACATACCGAAAATAAAAATTGCGATGAGCCAATGAAGTACAACCGCGATTCTGGTGTAGCGTGCAGCACCATTTATCATACAAAATCCTTAAATTAGAGTGGAGAATAATGTGACAACGGTCACATGCAAAAGTTATTTCAGCTATTATCATTGTAAAAAATCATCACTGCAACACATTCGGAAAGCGCTTAAAAATGAACCTGACTATGCAATACAATGGGCACTCAACATTCAATACCTTTTTGGTATTGATATGCGCGTTATTTTCTGTAGTCGGTTGTGCACATGCGCAAACTGATCATCCTGATGTTAAGCCAGCCAACTTTGCGATTGAGGAGCTAGGCAATGGCATTTATGTGCATCATGGCGCGCATTTGGATATTGACACAGGCTACCAAGGCGACATTTGCAATATCAGCTTTGTGGTGGGTAGCCTCGGCGTAGCAGTGATTGATACAGGTGGAAGCTTCAAGGTAGGCAATCAACTGCGTGATGCCATTAAAAAAGTCACCAAACTACCGATTTTGTATGTGATTAACACCCATGTGCATCCAGATCATATTTTTGGGAATGCGGCCTTTTTACAAAACAAGCCGGATGAAGCAAAACCAGTGTTTGTGGGCCATGCTAAATTGGGCGATGCCATGCAGTTACGCAAAGAAATCTATGACAAGCTCAACCAAAAATATTTGGGTGACGATGCTAAAGGCAGTGAAATAGTAAAACCAACGTTGCCAGTAAAAGCCGTGATGGATTTGGACTTGGGTGATAGAACATTAAGATTAACACCCTATGCAGTTGCACATAGCAATACGGATATTTCAGTACTTGATAGCAAAACGCATACGTTATTTACCGGTGATTTGTTGTTTATTGAGCGCACGCCGGTGGTTGAGGGTGACATCAAGGGCTTAATTGCGGCAATTGATGACCTTAAAACCTACCCTGCAACACAGGTCGTACCTGGCCATGGGCCAACCACCAAAGATTGGCTTACAGCACTTAACAATTCGCAACGTTACCTGAATATCTTGCTAACCGACGTACGTAACAGTATCAAAAAAGGCGAGAGTATGGAGCGCGCCATGGATACTGCCGCAGCCAGTGAAAAAGACCAATGGCAGTTGTTTGATATTGCGAATAGACGTAACGTGAATACGATTTACCCTATGTTGGAATGGGAATAAACTTATTCTAG
>DIZU01000195.1:1977-4046 GCA_002429455.1 Methylotenera sp. UBA6020
GCTTGGTTTTAGGCTTGGTTTAGCTCAATAAAAAAGCGGCCTGAGCCGCTTTTTTAATATCACCCTAACTTACTTTTGATCCCAAGAATCTTCCCACATGCAGTGTTTGATTTTGTGGCGATTTGCAATCAACTCATCAATCGTTGGCTCATCATTGAGTGCACGTTTGATCGCGAGCTTGGTTGCTTCGTAATTGTTTTTGTACATGTCAGCTTTATCCAGATTTTCATCTTTAGCCGCACGTGGATCAATCCAAACCATGCTGATAATACATAAATCATTCACTTGGTCTTTTGGAATAATACCTTCGATTACGCAGTCTAAAATAGCATCTGCGGTTGCGGCTTGTACTAAGCCACCAAATAACTCGATGTTTGCACTATCTTTTAATGTGACTTTTGGCACCATCATGCACGCAGGGCGCACCAGTTGGTTTAGATCACGTACGGCAAACATGGAGGTATGGCCTTTATTTTGCGCCATCATATTTGCAAATGCCTGGCCTACCGGGCCATCTACGCTACCGATTAAAATTTCCGGCATGGCGGCGCCGGCGTCTTTACCTTCCGTGTATATAGTGGCTTCGCCGGCTTTTAAAGTGATTTTTGACATACATAGTCCTTAAATAATATGTGAATGAAATGAAATAAATTTTAATACGTGGATTTTATAGAATCGCTAGAGTTAAAGCAATTTACAAAAGTCTAATAATTCTTAAAGTCTTCGGCTAACTTTTCGCCGCTGTTAGCCGCATATCTACGTGCATGATGTTGGCATCTAAATACGGTTGACTGCACACCACAAAGCCGGCTTTTGCATAAAAAGGAATAGCGTGCATTTGTGCAGAAAGCTGTATCGTTTGCGCACCTTGTTGCTGGTGTATCGCAACCGCCCTATTCAGCAGCGCCGTGCCTATGCCACGGCCACGCCAGGCTTTAAGCACCGCCATGCGGCCAATGCTGCCATTAGCCAGTAAGCGCGCGCAGCCAATCGGCTCGCCTACATGATTCAATGCCAGTAAATGCTGTGCTGCTTCGTCTAGCTCATCCCACTCCAGATCAGTGGGTACTTGTTGCTCGATGACGAATACCTGCTGACGTACCGCCTTTAATTGGGTTGAATGTGTATGCCAACTGACTGGAGATAAATGGAAGTTTGCAGGCATTAGACGTACTTTATGCACAAACTTGAGTATGAACAAAAGGTCCGACTTGCAGTGTAAAAGAGTTCAGTGCATCATGCATCTTTTATTCCATCTTCCTTAAGTCACTTAAAAGGTTTTACATGCAAAAATATCAATCAGCCGCTGCACGTATTTTACTAGCACTTGTATTTTTAGGTTTAGTACTTTTACGATTAACCGCTATTATGAATCACCCTAACGGTTATATTGATTATCAGGTAACCTTAGGTGCAGTAGGCTTGCCGAGTATTTTTGCGCCTTTATTGATTTTAGTGCAATTGGTTGCGGGCCTAGGTTTGTTAATTGGCTATAAAACTAAATTGTGCGCTTACACGTTAGCTGGGCTAGCATTCTTTTTAGCGATTATTTTGGGTAGATTTCAGCCTGAAGTGATGTTTTTATACTTTGGTATTACCGGCGGCATGTTATTGCTAGCGGTGCATCATCAAACCAGTTGCAGCCTGGATAACAGCAAAAAATAAACCCTTAAAACAGCATGTGTTTCAATTAAAAAGCGGCTTTAGGTCGCTTTTTAATTGACCTATCACGCCAACTTAATTATTAAACGTATCCTTCATTAATTCTGCTATCCACTCTATCAATACCTGCATACGTTTAGGCTGGTTCCGTTGGTTGGGATAAAGTAACGAGACAGGTATAGGCTCAGGATTTGAGATCTAGCATAGTGCTAGCGCTACAAGTCTTGAGCGACTTTCCATTGACAGCGACGAGTCAAAAAGCAGCCAAAAACAGCTTTTATTCACTGAGTAATGACATTGATATAAAAATCTATCAATAATCATCGTTACTATACTGGTAAAACTCAAAATTTAATGTATTATGGCGGCCTTCGTGAAGAGCATCGGGTGCTTAGCTCAGTTGGTAG
>DIZU01000100.1 GCA_002429455.1 Methylotenera sp. UBA6020
ACCATAGATTAATTTGATTTAAATCAATGCTCAATAATATGACGGACCTATTATTTTAATGGGAGCTATGAGTGATATAAAAATATCAAATATTGGTTATTTAGATGGGTTAATAAAACTAACTTTGACGAGCTGAAATGTTCAGAAGGCAAAGAACGGGGAGGTGCTAAAAAATGTAGGAAAGGTTATGGAAATGGAAAGATATAAACGGGATAGGAGTATCAAAGGTGATGGATCGGCTGAGACTTCTAGTCGATTACCGGTAGCTTATGAACTGGAACTGCATCGGGTGATTGAACTGGAAGCATTTTTAAATGCAGAGAAAGACGGTTTTAGATGCTCACCGCAAGATTACTGGCTGGCTGCCGAGCGAGATGTACATCAATACTACTGAGCCATCATAATTGAACAAATTTTAAACACTGGAAGAGCATGAGTTTTTATTTACTAGGATGCTGACCAATCAGCTTTCTTAATCCTTCTATATTTAGAATTCGGATATTTTTTTGATGTACCTCAAGCAATCCTTGTTCTTGAAATTTTGAGAATATGCGGCTAACGGTTTCCACTTTCATGCCTAGGTAGCTGCCAATTTCTTCGCGCTTCATGCGCAGCACTAAGTTGTAGGGCGAATATCCCCGCAGCTGAAAACGTTGCGATAAATTCAGCATGAATGCAGCCAAACGCTCTTCGCCATGCATGCTGCCGAGTAGCATCATTATCGTGTGGTCACGGACGATTTCACGGCTCATCAGTTTATAAAAATGATGTTGTAGCTGCTCAAGCTCATGACCGATATGCTCAATGCGATCAAGTGGGATGATGCAGATTTCTGAATCTTCAAGGGCAACCGAGGTACACATATGTTCATCCGTTGCGATGCCATCGAAACCAAATATCTCGCCCGCCATATAAAAGCCGGAGATTTGAACCCTGCCATCATCATGTAGATTTTCCGTTTTGACGAAACCGCTTTTCACAGCAAACAGCGCATGGAAATGACTGCCTGTGTGATAAAGAATCGTGCCGGATTTTAGGCGCCGTCTTACGTAAACCAGCTCATCCAATTTCTTGAGCAAATCGGGGCTGGCTCCAACGGGCATGCAGATATCACGCACATTGCAGTTAGAGCAGGCAATCTTAAGATCATGTATTTCAATCTTGGCCTTAGCTATATTTTCGGTGCTAATTTCAGTCCCCTTAAAACATTCACGACCTGCCTAACACTCTATGATGCTAGTGAGCAAGGTGCAATCAATTATCCTGGTAGACTAAATAGGTAAGTAATGGCTATTAAAAATAGCCATTACTTAAAGCCCCTTTAAACAAGCTGCAAGGCAGAGATGTAAACCTGTACGAATTGCCTGTTAATACCTCACACGCACAACACCTCACGCACGGTTAAATAACTTTGGATTGTTTGACCTGCATCAAATTACATAATGAGGTAAAGCCCAATATGCACATACTGATTTGAATTTAATTCACTGTTGTGAATGTCCTGATGCTTCATTAAACGAGCAATCACTTAAATAAACCAAGGGGAACCTTGAATGATTAAAACATTAAGATTGAAGTTGAATTAGCAAAATTAAAAATGGAAAATTTTTCGATACTTGTCTTTAATGCTGGCAGTTCGTCCTTGAAGTTTGCACTTTTTAGAGATCAGGCAGTTGGTCCGCTCAAGTCAATCATAAGAGGTACGGTCAGCAATATTGGTGGTATGTCATCATTGGATTGGAGTGATGGCACTACGCACGGGCATATATTTATCGAAGCCAGCAATCACCAGGATGCTACTAACTGGGTGCTGGATTGGTTACAGCACCTATGGCCCTTCGGCTCCTTGCTTGATGACATCAGCTTGGTGGCGCATCGCATCGTACATGGTGGGGAGCATTTTTGTGCGCCCATTATCGTGACAGAAACAGTCATGACTCAGCTCAAAGAACTTACTCCACTAGCACCGTTGCATAATGCCCAGGCTCTGGCTGTCATGCGTGCAAGTCAAAACAAACTCCTTCGCAAGGCGCTAACTGTTGCGGTGTTCGACACAGCATTTTTCAGTGATTTGCCGCCATATACAAACTACGCTTTGCCGGAAAGCCTACTTAAGCAACATGGCATCCGGCGTTTTGGCTTTCATGGGCTTGCACATCGCTATATGGTCCAACGTTACCGTTCATTACATCCAAACCTTGCGGATAATCACCGCATTATTTCCTTTCAACTCGGGCATGGCTGCTCCGTTACTGCCACTCAGGATGGAAAACCGATTGATACCAGCATGGGATTTACGCCGCTTGAAGGCTTGGTCATGGCAACACGGGCGGGAGATATTGATCCCGGCGTGCTGATCTACCTACTGAACAATGGGCATCAGTTAGATGAGCTGGAGAATAAGCTCAACCATCATTCCGGGTTGCTCGGTATAGCAAAATCAACTGCCGACATGCGCGAACTGCTGGCGAAACAAAATACTGATGAAGACGCAAAACTAGCCGTAGATATGTTTTGCCATCGTGCGCGTAAGTATCTTGGTGCTTATATGGTCATATTGAACGGTGCCGATGCCATCTTGTTTGGTGGGGGTATTGGAGAGCATGCGCCAGAAATCCGCCAGCGCATTAGCGCCGACATGGCATGGTGCGGGCTGCAACTAGATGAACGGCGCAATCAACAAGCCAATGGCACGGAAACGCTGATTTCGGCAGACACCTCGAAAATCAGCGTGTATGTGACGCCCGTTAATGAAGAAATACTGATAGCCGAGGATGCCAAAGCCGCAGCCATAAATTACAAATCCGGCGTCATCAACGTCGTATTTACTCATCCTAAAAAGCGGTCTAATGAAAATTGAAACTGC
>DIZU01000200.1:0-1873 GCA_002429455.1 Methylotenera sp. UBA6020
AGATAATATTAGTTTTCGTACTATAATTGCGGTCTTTCGAAAAAAGCAAACGTTTGGAGATTAACCATGGCACGTGTATGTCAGGTAACAGGCAAAAAGCCAATGGTGGGCAACAATGTTTCTCACGCTAACAACAAAACAAAACGCCGTTTTTTACCCAATTTGCAAAACCGCAAATTTTGGGTTGAGAGCGAAAACCGCTGGATAAGCATGCGTATTACTAACGCAGCATTGCGCACTATCGATAAAAACGGTATTGACTCAGTGCTTGCTGGTATGCGTGCTGCTGGCCAAAAAATTTAAGCGCTAAATTTATTTAGCCTAATAAGGAAGTCGAATCATGCGCGAAAAGATTAAATTAGAGTCAAGTGCTGGTACTGGTCATTTTTATACCACCACAAAAAACAAACGTACCATGCCTGAAAAAATGGAAATCAAAAAATTCGATCCAGTGGTACGTAAGCACGTAATGTATAAAGAAACGAAACTTAAATAATATTAAGTCTAGTTTATAAAAAAACCCGCTAATTTAGCGGGTTTTTTTATTTCATACAGATTACTGCGATAATTTACTTGCTACAGATACGAATTTCCCGCTGCGGGAACGGCACAGTAATATTATTTTTTTGAAATGAGCGCCACACCTCCAGATAAATATCAGACTGCAGCGCCGCAGAGCCCTCCTCAGGATCCGGGATCCATACAGAAAGTATTAGATCTATGCCGCTTTCACCAAAGCCTTTAATTAGAACCGCTGGCTCGGGTGTTTGTAAACTACGCGGATGACGCTTAGCAATATCTAAAATCAATTGCATCGCGAGTTCAAGCGGACTGTCATAGCTCACTTGAATAGCCATTTGCACCCTTGCTTTATGGTCCGAGAAAGAATGATTGATAACAGGGTTAATGATTAAAGTTTCATTGGGAATAATCACTTCGGTTCCATCTAGCTTACGCAATACGAGATAGCGTGTGCGTAGATCACTCACAACACCGTAGTGGCTATCCACCGTAATCACATCACCAATCTGCATCGATTTATCGAGCAAAATAATAAACCCACTTACATAGTTACTAGCAATACGCTGCAAGCCAAAGCCTAAACCAACACCAAGGGCACCGCCAAATACTGAGAGCAGGGTAATATCTAAACCAAGCGCTGATAGCGCGCCAAGTATGGCAATAAATAATAAAACAATGCGCAACAATTTAGTCAGCACCACGCGCAAATTCATATTTACGTTCTGTGCACGCATCAGTTTATTTTCAAGCACCCGGCTAATCCAGAGTGCGATAAATAACGTCAAGACGATAGTGAATAATGCTTGCAGAGCCAGTAATAGATTGACTGGATTCTTACCGACATTAAATTTAATGTCTTCAAGCGTTTGAAATAACTGAGGCAGTAATCCACTTAGATGCAATGCAAGCACAAGCCAAATTAGGCTTGATATGCTACTTTCAAGTGTTTTGAGTAGACCGCCAGGCGCTATGATATAACGCACGGCATAAACGACTAAGCGTATCACCGCCATTGCTAACAACAATGTACTGGATAGTTGCAACAGGCTGGTGTGCTGCCAGTGCCCAAGCACTGCTTTTGCTATTAGTATGAATACAAGAGTGGATAGCGGGAATAAAACACGGTTAACGCCCCCGATTCCCAACTTCCAACTTTCCGGAGCATTACGCATCACGTAAGCGCGTAATGCTCCATTGATTGTCCAAGCCATCAAACAAGCAGCAGCAATAATTGCAAACTGCCACAACGCGGCGGGTTTCGATATATCCGCAANAGTTTCCNGCCAAACGAATTGTATATCTTGATTCATTTTAGTAATGATTGATTATGCATTGACAATGAAATTGGCTG
>DIZU01000200.1:1953-2591 GCA_002429455.1 Methylotenera sp. UBA6020
AATTGGCTGAGTTAGTTTTTAAATAAGAAATATTGTGGCCAAACCTAAAAATATAAAAAAACCACCGCTATCGGTCATAGCCGTAATAAGCACGCTAGAGCCGACTGCGGGGTCACGGCCAAACTTATTCATAACCAACGGAATCATCACGCCCATCACGGCAGCTAGCAATAAATTGAGGGTCATCGCCGCCATCATCACTAACCCTAAATGATAATTTCCATACAAAGCATAGGCAATTACCGCCAGCACCCCGCCCCATATCAGGCCATTTAATAATGCAACACCTAACTCTTTAGTGATCAGCGATTGCATGTTGTGTGATGCAACCTGACCTAGTGCCAAACCGCGCACTATCATGGTGGTTGTTTGATTACCTGAGTTACCACCAATACCCGCTACTATTGGCATTAAGGCCGCTAATGCAACAATCTTTTCAATCGAGCCTTCAAATAATCCAATAACCCGCGATGCAATTAATGCTGTCATCAGATTGATGGCCAACCAAGCCCAACGGTTTTGTACGGACTTCCATACTGAGGCAAAAAAGTCCTCCTCTTCGCGTAAACCAGCCATCGAAAGCTTATCACTTTCAGCTTCATCACGAATAAAGTCCATAACGGCATCTACGGTAATCC